>JACCYK010000406.1 GCA_013696525.1 Chloroflexia bacterium | reverse complement strand
GAGCGGGGTTGCATGCCAATAGGTCGGCCCACGAGGAACGTCCCGCGCCTCAAGGCCCGATCTGGATCCGGTGGTAGTGCTTCTTGCCGGAGCGGAGGATGACCGTCTCGGTCGCCGGGGTGAAGGGGACGTCGACCCGCTCGATCCGCTCGTCGTTGATATAGAGGCCGCCTTGGGCGGCGACCCGGCGCGCTTCGCCTTTTGATTTCGCCAGCCCGGAACGGACGAAGATGTCGGCTACGGTTAATCCAGTCGCCAACTCGCTGCCCGCGATTTCGGTGGTGGGCATCGACGTATCGTCAGTAGCCGAGGCATCGGCGCCGAAGAGGGAGCGGGCGGCGGCGGCGGCGGTGGTGGCGGGTTGGGTGCCGTGGGTGAGGGCGGTCGCCTCGAAGGCGAGGACGCGCTTGGCGTCGCGCAGGGCGCTGCCGCTGACCGCGGTCAGGTCATCAATTTGTGATTCCGGCAGGAAGGTGTAGAGGCGGAGGAAGCGGGCGGTCTCGGAGTCCGCGGTGTTCACGAAGTATTGGTAGTAGTCGTAGGGGGAGGTCATGGCCGGGTCGAGCCAGACCGCGTTCCCCTCGCTCTTGCCCATCTTCTCACCGCTGCCGGCGGTGATCAGCGGCGAGACCAGGGCGAACGCCTTTTCGCCCTCGACCCGGCGCACCAGGTCGACCCCGGCCACGATGTTGCCCCACTGGTCGGAGCCGCCCAATTGCAACCGGCACTTCTGGGTCCGGAACAAGTGGAGGAAATCGTAGGCTTGGACGATCCGGTAGTTGAACTCGACGAAGTTCAGGCCGGTCGATTCGAGCCGGACCTTGTAGGTCTCGGCCGCCAGCATCTCGTTCACCGAGAAGTGACGGCCGACATCGCGCAGGAACTCGATGTAGCGCAGCGGCAGCAGCCAGGCCGCGTTGTTCAGCAACAGCGCCGCCGGGTTGTCGCCAAAGCGGCCGCCATCGAAGTCGAGGTAGCGGGCAAACTGGGGCAGGACGCCGGCCAGGTTGCGCTCGATGTCTTCTTTAGTGATGAGCTTGCGGGCCGAGGTCTTGCCCGAGGGATCGCCGACCAGCGCCGTGCCGCCGCCGCCGAGCGCGATCGGGCGGTGGCCGAACCGTTGCAACGAGGCCAGCATCATGATCCCGATCAGGTTGCCGATGTGGAGCGAGGTGGCGCTGGGATCGAAGCCGACGTAGGCGGTGGTCGGCCCCGCCGCCAGGGCGTCGCGCAGTCCCGCTTCGTCCGAGACGTCATGGACGTAGCCGCGCTGCCGCAAGTAGTCGAGCGGGTTGAGACCCTCGGCCCGGGCCTGATCAATCGCGTTCATCGCGGGGGCGGTCACGGTCACGAGTTGTCTCCGGTCGTCGGAACGACGAAATCTGCATGTCTGCCAACAGGAGCAATTTTTGCCACCAGTGGGAACATTCACCACATGATAGCAGGGACCGAACGTCCCGCTTCCTTTTTACCCAGCCCGGAACGGGTTCCGTGCGAGGTTCGAGCGATTCCGCTGTATGATGCAAAGAGCACGTAACCATCGCTACGACTCGGCGGGCCGTCGATGAGGCCGCCGCCGGGGCCGGTTGTTTTCCAGAAGAGGGGGTACCATGGAATCCGTGACGCATCTGCTGTGGGGTCTCGTCTTGGTCGCCGCCGGCGTGTTCCTGATCGTCTATGGCGGGGCTTACTTTCGGTACGCCCTGGCCGCGATCGGCTTCGGGGTGGGTTTTCTCGCGTCGATCGGGTTCACCATCGAGCAAGACCTTTTGGTGCGGTTCCTGATCGCGATCGCGGTGGGGATCATCGGCGCGGCGTTACTCTATTTCCTGGTTGACTTCAGTTTCATCATCGCCGGCGCCATCTTTGGCCTGGTCGTCGCCTTGCTCCTGATCGGCCTGTTGGACATATTCGGACTCGATGTGCCCGCGGTGCTGGTGACGGTCATTGCCCTGGCCGGTCTGGCCGCCGGCGCCTACGCCGGCAAAGATATGGGCCAGGTCATCGTCCTCCTGGCGACGGCGGCGGCGGGGGCGTACCTGATCGTGAGCGGCGTTCATGTGATGTACGAATCCCGGATTGGGGGCGACGGGATGGAGCCGCTCGACCATCTGGCGCAGCGGTTTGGCCTGGTCTTGTTCCTCATTTTGTTCGCGCTTGGCTACCTGATGCAATCCGTCATGCACGGCCGGCGACCGCTTGCTCGGATGCGCTAGCGGATCGCGTTGCCGGAAACCGTGGTGTCGCTGATCGCGTACTCTTAGCGGTTGTGGGCGCGATGTCCACATTGACGGCCGGCGGAATCCAACGCGAAGAGGAACGCCACGATGGACGTAACATCCGACGCCTTGAAGCGCGCGGGAGAGGTCGATCT
>JACCYK010000397.1 GCA_013696525.1 Chloroflexia bacterium | reverse complement strand
GATCAGGCCCCGTTTCGCGTCGTGCTGCCGGCAAGCGATGCACATCCGCAGGGGGACGTGCTTTGGCCGCGGCCCCTTGGCCCGATCGCCCCTACCGCGTACCCGGCCGCGCGGCGCGGCGCCGGTCGTCTCCGGCATCGCGGCGGCCATCCAAGTCGCCCTCCGCGCCGGCCGCCGCCGGCACCGGCGCTACGGCCTCGTCGTCGTCCAGCGGCAGCGGCTCGCCGGAGGCAAACGTGTACCGGGCCCGGAGCTCGCGGTTGTAGTAGACCTCGAGCGCGTCGCCCCGCAGATCGACGTCGACGCTCATGCCGACGAGGCCGTCCGGCAGCGGGCCAAACGACCGGTCGCGGACCGCGATCGTGCCATCGGCCCGGACCAACCGGGGCTGCCGCCCCTGCCAGCTAAAGTCGTCACCGGCCTGGGCTTCGGCCAGTGCCGCCCGCGCCTGCCGCAACAGCTCGCCGTCCATCTCGCGCAGCGCTTCCGAGTCCTTAATGTCGATCCGCCAACCGGTCAACTTGAACGCCAGACGGGCATTCTGGCCTTCCTTCCCAATCGCCAGCGACATCTGGTCGGTCGGCACGATCACCGTTGCCACCTTGTTCGGCTCGTCCAGGGTGACACTGCTCGGCTTCGCCGGGGAGAGGGCGTTGGCGATGAATTGGGCCGTATCGGGCGACCATTCGATCACGTCGATCTTTTCGCCGTACAGCTCATTGACAATATTCTGAATCCGCACGCCACGGACCCCGACGCAGGCGCCAACCGGGTCGACCTTGTCCTGCCGGGCCGCCACCGCCACCTTCGAGCGCAGGCCGGGCTCGCGGGCGACCTCCATGATCTCGACCGCGCCGCTGAAAATCTCCGGCACCTCGAACTCGAAGAGCCGGCGGATCAGCCCCGGATGGGAGCGGGAGACGATCAACTGGGGACCGCGGGCGTCCTTGTTGACCTCGACGAGGAGGACCTTGACCCGCTGGCCGGGGCGATAGCGTTCGGTCGGCACCTGTTCGCGGGAGGGCATCACCGCTTCGGCCTTGCCGAGCTCGATGATGACGGCGCGGGAATCGGCCCGTTGGATGACGCCGTTGAGGACCTCGCCGTGCTTGTCCTTGTATTCTTCGTAGACGGAATCCCGTTCGTAGTCGCGGATCTTCTGGAGGACGACCTGCTTCACGGTTTGGGCCGCGATCCGGCCGAAATTCTCCGGCGTCTTCTCGATCCGGATCTCGTCGCCGACCTGGGCCCCGGGGGCGAACTCTTGGGCCTCGGCCAGGGTCAGCTCGTTGACCGGGTCTTCGACCTCGGCCGTCACCCGCTTGTGGACAAAGACGCGCATGTTGCCGGTGCCCGATTCGATCTCGACCGAGACCTCCTCGTCGGTATGCGCGGTCTTGGCGTACACGGATTTGAGCGCGTGCTCAACCGAGGAGAGAACCGCTTCCCGGGGGATTCCGCGTTCGGCGGCAATTTGGGCGATCGCGGTATAGAAGTCGCTCTTCATCCCGCTCTCCTCCTTCCCGAAGGGGTGCGCCGGGGTGGCCGCTGGCAAGAGCGGGCAGGACGACGGCGTGGGTTGGAATGACCTGGTCCGTGGCCCGGGAACCGCCACCCCTGCAATCAATGAGACACAAAAGAACGCGGGTAAAGGACCCACGTTCTCGCAGAGCTTGGTTCCGACCCCAATAATACCACTTTCCACCGCCCTGGAGCAAGGCGACTGAACCTGATCAGGTTCTCTCAGTCAGCCGAAGCGCACCTCGGAATTGCCTCTCTCCGTTGCGAGCATCCCAATCAAGATGGGGCTGGTGGGACGTGGAGCCGAGCGGCATGGTGCGAACTATTCGAGAAGAGCGTCAACCTCGGCTTTCAGACCTGGCAGAAACGTTTCGACGATCTCCCAGACTGTTTCAAAATTGATGTCGTCATACCCGTGAACGAGCGCGTTGCGAAAATCAACCATTCGGTCCCGATAGCTAATGCGTCGAGCCATCTCTGGATCCTGACGACGCATCCGATTCATTGCCTCGTCGATGACTTGGAGATTGTAGATCACGGGCTGCCACACTCGCCGGTCATCGACAAATGACTCGAACGTCAGGCTTCTTGTGTCATCTTCGATGAACGTGATCGCCTGTCGAATGTCCTTCAACCGCCCGTGCGTTTCAGGCTGCATAGAGAACTCGCCGCGTTTGGTTGGCGGACTCAACGAATCGCGGCTTGCGCATGCCCTCAACCATCACCAAGTCCACGGAGCGGCCGAGCAGTGCCGCCAGACGCTCCTTCAGCTCGAAATAGCGGTCATGCCAAGGTCCGAACTCGTATCCTGGCGGAAACTCGACGATGAAATCCACGTCGGACCGTGCGGGATCGAACCGCTCTGTCACCGCCGATCCGAACACTTCCAGTCTACTGACGCCATATTCGCGACAGAGCGCCTGAATCGCTTCCAGGTTGTCCGTGATGACCCGGCTCATTTCAACTGTCTCGATTTGATCTTCCTTCTTCGCCCTCGAACCCTGCATGAGCAGCACATCGACGTCGCGCGCAAGCACCGGCAACTGGCCCCACACGGTCTGCCACACCGTCGCAGGCTCCGTCGCGTCCGGTCCCTCCACACGGACGTTCCGGAGCGCGATGTATTGCCGGGAATTGCTCAGACGTTCGAGAGCGGCTTGATCCTCACGGTGCAACCTATGCATTGCCTTGCCAATCTTCCCGAGATTGTGAGCGACCAATTGCCGCGTCCGGCGATCTCCGACAAACTCCTCGAACGTCATCCCGGACGTGTCTTCGACGATGTAGTCGATAGCCTCGCGGACGTCCTCCAACACGCCCAGGGTTCTAGGCCGCATAGAGCACCTGCCGGGTTTCGTTGGCGGACTCGATGAAGCGTGGCTTCCGCATCGCTCCCACCATGATCAGATCAACCGAGCGTCCGAGCAACGCCTCTAAGCGTTCCTTCAACTCAAAATACCGGGTCAGCGCCGGACCGAAGTCATAGTCAGGCGGAAACTCGACGATGAAATCCACGTCGGACCGTGCGGGGTCGAAGGCATCGGTCACCACTGAGCCAAAGACTTCCACGCGCACCACGCCGTACTCGCGACGGAGCGCCCGAATCGCCTCCAGGTTGTCGACAATCAGCCGATTCATGGTGCCTGCTCCGTTCCCACCATCCGGTGAACGACCGCGGCCGGACCTCTATTCTACCCACGATAGCGCCGAGTTACCGTTGTTAGGCGGCTTCGCTCGCACGCTTGAGCAGAACTTCGCTCGCTCTTCGAAGTTTAGAGATAGAGCCGTGGACTAATCGCCAGACGCGAGGAGTATCCACCGCGTGGTAGTCGCGAATGACATGCTCGCCAACGTCAATATATTCCTGAATGTCGGGAAGCCCGGCAGCGGTTGTGGGGTCAACCCGGTTGATGCCGCCAAGGGCAACGCCAATGACGACCAGGTTACGCTCGACCACGGCGCGGAGCCCAGGATCGGCTGCATAGTCGGCCAGCGTCTTGCCATCCAGCACCTCATGGATGAACGCCGATGCGCCGGATACGTCGTCAAGCCATTTCGGCGCCTTCGGATGCAGGGATGCGGTCGGGACGAGCAGTACCGGCTCGTCGGAGTCTCCCGCCAGAACGCTGATATGATCCGGCGACTGGTACAGGAGGTGACGAGTCTTTGCCGCCTCGGCCCGCACCCACTTGTTGCTCAGCATCGACACCCCGAACAGCTCGACCTCCCGGCCGAGCAACGATCCCAGGCACTCCTGAAGCTCGAACTGACGTGCTCCCCACGGGCCCAGGTCATCATTGGGCGGATACTCGACAATGAAGTCCACATCCGATCGTGCTGGGTCAAATTCACCGGTACAAACCGAGCCGAAGACTTCCAGCCGCACCACGCCGTACTCCCGGCAGAGGTCGATGATCGCTTCGACGTTATCCTGGACGAGCGGGTTCACGTCCCCGTCTCCTTCACCTCGTCAAACCCCAACCGTGTCGTATTCTCTTGGATCGTCGCGTCCAGTATCGTCCATCCCTGACCGACGAGTCACCGCCCTCCGCCTCTCAACCCCGACATCGCGGCAAGCGGGCGGTGGGCGGCGTGCTATACTCCATGGCTGCTGATGATGGCATCGGCCAATTGACGTGTATGCCTTTCTGGTCCGCTCGCCCGGTGGGAGCGCAACTCCACCCGGTCGTCGAAGCGGGGCAAACCCGAAGGAAGGGAGAACCCGTTGCGCGATCTGAATCGTGCCCCCCGAACCTATGAGCTGATGACAATCCTTCACCCCGAGGTGCCGGAAGACGAGATAACCGGCAATCTGGAGCGGATTTCCGGCTATATCTCCGGCGTTGGCGGCACCATTAGCGAAACCCTACGCGAGTCCCCCTGGGGCCGCCGCCGGCTGGCCTATTCGATCCGGCACGGCGGCCGCGACCTGCGCGATGGCTATTACACCGTCTTTCACTTCGAGCTCGAGCCCTCGCAAGTGCGGGAGGTCGAGCGCGAGATCAAGCTCAACGAGCGGATCATCCGCTACCTGGTGAC
>JACCYK010000379.1 GCA_013696525.1 Chloroflexia bacterium | reverse complement strand
ATCGAGATGGGGGTGGAGCTGATCGTGCCGGTCGCGATCGAGGACGGGTTGCGGTTCGCGATCCGGGAAGGGGGCCGCACGGTGGGCGCCGGGGTGGTCACCTCCATCGTCGCCTAACCGGGTCGCCTGTCGCCGACGGGACCGAGACAGAAGGGAAGAACCATGGTCGCACGCAAGACAAGTCAACGAATTAGGATCCGCCTCAAAGCGTATGACCATACGGTGCTCGACCACTCGGCGAGCAAGATCGTGGAAACGGCGGAGGCGACCGGGGCGAAAGTGGCCGGGCCGGTGCCACTGCCGACGCGGATTGAGAAGTTCTGTGTGATGCGGTCCCCATTTGTGGATAAGGATTCGCAAGAGCAGTTTGAGATTCGGACACACAAGCGGTTGATCGACGTTTTGGAGCCCAGCGGAAACACGATTCGGTCGCTGATGCGCCTCAACCTGCCGGCCGGCGTCGATATCGAGATCAAGTTGTAGGGTGAAACGTGGCGGAGGGAGGGTCGGACGCCCGGCCCGTGATCCGCCGCCAACGCACCGATACCGAGTCTCGTCAAGCTCTGTGGGCGGGAACGGCAATTGTGCTGGCACCGTGTCCTGGGAGACAGGAGAGAGCCAATGATTCAAGGGCTAATCGGGCGGAAGCTCGGCATGACCCAGGTATTCGATGAAAGCGGGGTGGTCCACCCGGTAACAGTGGTCGAGGCCGGGCCGTGCGTCGTGACCCAGATCAAGACTGGAGAGCGAGATGGCTACACGGCGCTGCAGCTCGGGTTTGGGCTCGATAAGCGCCTGAACCAGCCGGAGCGGGGCCACCGCCAGGCAAGCGGGTTCATGTCGCGGTACCTACGGGAAGTGGACGCCGACGATGTGGCCGAGTTCACCGTCGGCCAGGTGTTGCAGGCGGATGTGTTCGCCGAAGGCGAGATGGTCGACGTCAGCGGCACCTCGAAGGGACGCGGCTTTCAGGGCAGCGTCAAGCGCCACGGGTTCGCCGGCGGTCCGAAGACGCACGGTCAATCGGATCGGCACCGGGCCCCTGGCTCGATTGGCTCCAGCGCGACGCCGGGCCGGGTGTTCAAGGGTATGCGAATGGCCGGTCACATGGGCAACGAGCGCGTGACGGTCCAAAATTTGAAAGTGTTCCGAGTCGATACGGAACGGAACCTATTGCTGATCGAGGGTTCGGTGCCCGGACCAAACCAAGGCTTGCTCACGATCCGGCGAGCGGTGAAGCGTCCTGGCAAGTAAGGGTGTGTCGATCCCGAGATGGTCGACGCGAGCGTTCGGAGCGTAACGATGCAAGTAGATGTCCAAGATACCGCCGGCACGGTTGTCGGCCAGACGGAGCTCGATGAGACCGTCTGGGGTATTGAGCCCAACATAGCGGTCATGCACCAGGCGCTGCTCCGCCAGCTGGCGAATGCTCGTCAGGGCACCCACGACACCAAGACGCGGGCCGAGGTCCGCGGCGGCGGGGCGAAGCCGTGGCGTCAAAAAGGGACAGGGCGGGCCCGCCAAGGGTCGATCCGGTCGCCACAATGGGTCGGCGGCGGGGTCGTCTGGGGACCGCATCCGCGGAAGTACACGCAGGCGATGCCGCGTCAGATGCGGCGCCTGGCGATCCGCTCCGCGCTGTCGGCAAAGGTCCGTGACGACCGGATGACGGTCGTTGATGGACTTGAAGCGGTCGAGCCGAAGACAAAGGTCATGAAGTCGGTGCTTGAGACAGTACCGGAATCGCGATCGATCCTGATTGTGACCTCGGACAACGGCGCGATGATCCGGCGTGGAGCGGGCAACCTGCCGAACGTGTTTACGATCCAGGCGGCGTATTTGAATGTTCGAGATGTGCTCAAGTATGAGCGGTTGCTCGTGACCCGTGATGCGATCCCCGTGATCGAAGGGCTCTGGGCACTTCCGGCGGAGAAGCGGCAGCCAAGCCGATTCAAGCTCGCCCGGTTGGCGGCGCGGGGTGACGTAACCGCCGCCGCGACCGCGGCAAAGGAGGCCTAAGGTGCCGACGATTCGTCCCGAGGACGTTATTCGCCGCCCGCATATTACCGAGAAGAACACCTGGTTGATGGATCAGGACCAGTACACGTTCGTGGTCGCCACGGGCGCGAACAAGATCCAAATCCGGGAAGCCGTTGAAGCATTGTTCAACGTTCGGGTGAAGGCGGTTAACACGCTGAATGTGAAGCCAAAGGCGCGATCACGAGCCATTCGCGGCGGCCGGGATCGGATTCACGGCCATGAGCGGGCATGGAAGAAGGCGATCGTGACCCTGTTTCCGGGACAGCGGATCGATGTCTTTGAGCAGGTCTAGGGCGCCGCGACGACGGTGAGAGGAGTCATCCATGCCGGTTCGAATCTATAAACCAACCTCGCCGGGGCGCCGCTTCATGAGCGTGAGCACCTTCGACGAGATCACGAAGAAGAAGCCCGAGAAGAGCTTGATCGAGCCGTTGAAGAAACACGCCGGGCGCAACAACCGTGGGCGGATCACGGTCCGGCATCGCGGCGGTGGCGCCAAGCGGTTCTATCGACTGGTCGATTTCAAGCGGAACAAGGTTGGAATTCCGGCCCGGGTGGCGGCGATCGAATACGATCCCAACCGCTCGGCTCGGATCGCGCTGCTGTTCTATGTGGATGGCGAAAAGCGCTACATGCTCCACCCGGTTGGACTCCAGGTAGGCGACACGGTCGTCTCCGGCCCGGAATCGCCCATCCGAGTGGGAAATGCGCTGCCGTTGCGGAATATCCCGACCGGGACGCAAATCCACAATATCGAGATGTATCCAGGCAAAGGCGGCCAGCTCTGCCGATCCGCCGGCACATCGGCCCAACTGATGGCGAAGGCGGAAAACTACGCGCAGATCCGGATGCCGTCGGGCGAGGTCCGGCTCATTCATTTGAACTGCACGGCGACGCTCGGCCAGGTTGGCAACGTCGATCACGAAAACGTCGTCATTGGCAAAGCGGGCCGGAACCGCCACCTGGGACGGCGGCCGACGGTTCGTGGTTCGGTGATGAACCCGCGCGACCATCCGCACGGCGGCGGTGAAGGCAAGGCGCCGATTGGCGGCCAGCCGAAGACGCCGTGGGGAAAGCCGACGCAGAAGCGAACGCGCAACAACAAGCGCACCGACTCGATGATTGTTCGCCGCCGTCCGGCGAAGCGGAAGTAGGCGGAGGAGACTGCTCATGGTCAGGTCGTCCAAGAAGGGACCCTACATCGATGCGAAGCTGGCGGCGAAGATCGAAACGCTGAATCGGTCCAACGATCGGCGGGTGGTTCGAACCTGGGCCCGGGCGTCAACGATATTTCCCGGCATGGTGGGACACACGGTGGCGGTACACAACGGCAAGGTCCATGTACCGGTCTACGTGACCGAGCAGATGGTCGGTCATAAGCTCGGTGAGTTCTCGCCGACGCGGACCTACCGTGGACACGGCAAGGACGCCGACCGGCGATCCCGGCGGTAACGAGTCGGGACGGAGGACGGGTACGGTATGGAAGTCCGGGCAAGTTTGAAGGACGTACGAGTGTCACCGCGGAAGGCCCGATTGGTCGCGGATGCGGTGCGGGGCAAGCGCGTCGTGGATGCGATCGCGATCGCGCGGTTTTTACCGCAGAAGACCGCGCATGACATCGAGAAGCTATTGAAGTCGGTTGCGGCGAATGCGGAGAACAATTACGACCTCGATCCGGACGCGCTCTGGATCAAGGCGATCTATGCCGACGATGCCGGAAGCTTCCGGCGCTTTAAGGCGAAGGCGCGTGGGCGGACTGGACGCATCTTGCGGCGGAACTGCCATATCACTGTCATTGCCGAGAATCGGGAGGCGCGCTAATGGGCCGAAAAGTCAACCCCATCGGGTTTCGCTTGGGAATCGTCAGCGATTGGGAATCGAAGTGGTTCGCGGAGCGTAACTACACGGAGCTGTTGCACGAGGATCTGAAGATCCGCGCGCTCGTGATGCGGGATCTCACTCGGGCGGGCATCTCGCGGATCGAATTGGAGCGGGCGGCGAACAAGGTCGATGTGACCTTGCACACGTCGAAGCCGGGCATCGTGATCGGCAAGCAGGGCGCCAACGTCGAACGCTTGCGACAGATGCTCGAAAAGGAAGTCGGCAAGAAGGTGCATCTGAAGATCGAAGAGATTAAGGTGCCCGAAATCGATGCTCGCCTGATCGCGGAGAGCATCGCCGAGCAAATCGCGCGTCGTGTCGCCTACCGGCGAGCGATGAAGCACTCCGTCCAGCAAGCGATGCGCCGCGGGGCCAAGGGAGTCAAGATCACCCTGTCGGGCCGCCTCGGCGGAGCCGAGATGAGCCGGTCGGTGACGGAGATGGATGGTCGCGTGCCGCGCCAAACGCTCCGGGCCGACATCGACTTCGGTGTTGTCCACGCCCACACCACCTATGGCCGGATTGGCGTCAAGGTGTGGGTCTACAAGGGCGACGTGTTGCCGGAACGGCGTAGTGTGGCGACGGAAGCAACGCTGACCGCCGATCTCGCCGCGCTGCCGGCTGACTAGATGCGGGTTGCCGGCGACACGCGAGCAGGC
>JACCYK010000372.1 GCA_013696525.1 Chloroflexia bacterium | reverse complement strand
GATCTCCAGCTCGCGAGGGGTCAAGGGCCGAATCGACTGAAGTTTTCCTTCGTGCCATGGCATGATTTTGATCCTCTACTTTCGTTGATCGCATCGTTCGGGCTGATCGTTGTGGGTGCCGGCGGCGAGCGGCCGCGCCGGGCGGCCATCAACCCTGACCCGGCGACGATTGCCAGCTCATCGCCTGTCTCAGCCCCTCGCTCATGGCGGCCGGCCACCCGGCCATCGCGTGCTCGGAATACCAGATCGCGATACCGATGGAGAGGAGCAAATCGTCGTGCGAGCTCTCCCGCCAGTCGGACGCGGCTCCATAGCTATCGTGCCCAGACGCCTTGATTTTGGCGCGAAAGTTCCGAAATTCCCGGGCCAGGGTCTCGGCTTCCGGGAGGGATGACGCCACCTGCAGCCGCCGGGTTTGCAAGGCAACCTGGAGATAGCTGACAATCGCCCGCTTCGGCACCCGCCACCCGCCGCGATCGTCACGCGAGGGGCTGTCGCCACCGTGAATCGTGATCGGCACGAAGGTGGCGCCGGCCAGATCAGCCTCACGGTACAGGTCGGCGACCGCGACCCCGACCCCGGTGGCGTCAAGGCAGAGGACCAGTCGTCCGCCGCCGGCGCGATCAATCGTTTCTCGGAGCTGGCGAAGCGTCGCCACCGTGCGCTTCACCTGATCGGGATAGGATTCGCCCAGCGGATAGCGCTCCAGGTGGCCACAGGCGTAGTGCGCCTCCATCGGCACCGCGGGCAGCTTCTTGAGGCCCCAGCGCTCGGCAAAGCTCAACGGTCCCGGCACCGGTGCATGGGCGGCCGGGTGCTCGCGGCGCTCCAGAATCGACAGGGCGCTGTAGTCCCGCAGCTGGCCGGCATCCAGGCCAACGATGTAGTCGGGCGGTGTCGGCCGTTGCACGATCTCCGTCTCCGGCCAGTGGCTCGTCGCGACGCTCATGGCTGCATTGCCTCCGGCGCCCACAAGGGGGCGATGGTGTCAGAAAAGGCGGCGTCAATGTCGTGATCGTGGAAGAGCTGATCCTCGGCTTCCTCGAAGCTACAGAGATACTCCTGGCTGAACCACCAGTCGCCGATCGTGGCCCGCTCTTGCGCTAACCAGGCGGCCGAAATCCGCGGGCAGTCGTGGGCGGTGATCTTCGTGCGCTCCCACGACGCCCCGCCCTCGGTCCATTCGTGATGGAAAAACCCTCGCTTGCCAAACGGCGTCGAGAGCAAGACCAACTGGCCGCCGGAGACGGCGAGCATTGGCCGCACCGACTGATAGAGCGCGTCCGGGATGCGCGAGGCTTCATCGCAGAGCAACAAATCAACGCCGCTGAACCCTCTGATCTTTGACTCGCCGGAGGGCAGGGCCACCAGGCGCGACCCGTTGGCGAGCTCCAGTTCGAGCCGGGTCTGGATGACGGGGGCGACCGGCTCGCCCAATGCGCGGAAGAGCTGCATGCACTTACGGTACAGTTCCACCGATTGCCGCTGGCTCGGCGACAGGCAGAGCACCAGCGAGGGCGGCCGGTAGAGCGTGGCGTGCATCGCCAGCGCCGCGGTGGTGGTGGACTTCCCGCTCTGCCGCGAGCAGAGCAAGATCATCTGCGGCGCCTCACTCTCCAACACTCTGCGCTGCCAGGGGTCCGGCTCCAGGCCGCCGGCTCGCGCTACCTCGACCGCGGTGAGCGGGGCGGCCGGCGGCTCCAGCCGGTGCCACAGCGCGGCCGCCCGCTTCTCCAGGGCCTGAAGGGTCACGAGACATGCCGCCGCGCCGCGAGCCGCTCCAGCTCGTCAATGCGGTCCTCGAGGCGTTGCAGCGCCGCCGCCTCGCTGACCGCGATCACCGCCCGTGCGACCGTCGCCGCCGCCGTCGCCACCCCAGGCTCCATGCCGCCCGTGAGCACCTTGCGGAAGGCGACGCTCAGCCAGCCAGCCAATTCCTCAGTGGTCAGGGCGTCGGGAATCTGTTTCTTCGCCCGGCTGGCGTTGGAGCGAGCGGCGCCGCCCTTGCGCGACCACTCGCGTCGCTGCTCGGCCGCCTCCGGGTCATGCCACGCGCAGTACGGGCGGCCCG
>JACCYK010000347.1 GCA_013696525.1 Chloroflexia bacterium | reverse complement strand
CCGGTGGGGTGGCCGTCATTGGAGACCAGGGCCGTGAAGGTCCGGCCGTCGTCGGTGGTGACGTCGTGGGCATCGCCGGCGGGGTCCGGGGTTGCCAGGTGAATGAGGATGCCCCAGATCTCGTTGTCCGCTGCCATGACATGGGCGCGGGCGACGAAGCGCGATCCTGGATAGGCGGCCAGGATCGCCTCCGGCTCCATTGCCGCCCCGCTCAAGAACCGATAGCCCGCCGCTGCCTCGCTCATCCCCGTTCCCCTTCTGCATTCCAACCACACCCCAAGTATCCCGCATCGGCTCAGAAGCTGGGCGGCGCGATCGCAAGCCCGCGCAAGGGCGGCACGACCGGGGCATCCCGCGCCATGACCAGGACGCCGAAGCGGCCCATGCCGCCGGGGTCGATCAGATGGAGCACCGCCGCCCGCGTGTCCAGGTAGGCTTGGGCGGTGACGCCGGGCTCCGTTTGCTGCCGGACCAGCAAGTCGCCCAACCCCAGGCTGGAGAGGAAGGCGCCCTGCGTGGTGAAGCCGGCGGTGGTCAGGCCGGCGGCTTCCCCGGCCCGGCGCAGGGCGGTGAAATTGACGTGGGCGGTCAGGTCTTGCCGCCCCAGGTGCCGGAAGGGATCGTCCGAGACGGTGTGTTGGGAGTAAGCGCGGAGGGTGCCTGCCAACCGGTGTCCCTGGTACAGCTCGGCGGCCTCGTAGCCGTAGTCGATCGCGATCAGGTAGCCACGTCCCAGGCCGCGTCCGGCGGCGGTGAACCAGGCCGCGGCGGCGGGACTGACCTCAATCGTGTCGCCGGTGGCGAGGGTGGCGAGGGTGACGCCGGCGGCTTGCAGCATGCCATCCGGGTCGCTCGCCCGCGCCTCCGGTGAAAGCTCGCCCTCCTCCTCGGCAAAGGCGCCGTCCCGCCAGGTCACGTACCGCTCGCGGAGGCCCGGGCGCGGGTCGTCGCCCCAGACCAGGCGATGGACGGGGAAGGCGTCGGCGACCTCGTTGGCGATGATGACGCCGGTGATCGGCTCTGCCACCCCGTTGGGGTCCACGGTCTCGATCGTCACCCGCTGGTCCAGGCCGACCTCGCGCATGGCGGCCATCGCCTCGGCCCGGCGATAGGGGTTGGGCTCGATCAACCGGTAGCGCACGGTGCCGGCGAGGGCTGGTGCCGCTTCCGCCAGGCCGGCCAGGATGTCGTAGGCGAGGCCGCCAACGCCGGCCCCGTATTCGCGGATCGTGAACTCGGCCGGCTGCCCCAGGCGGTCCCACAGCTCGGCGATCTGGCGGGCGATGGTGATCCCGAAGAAGGGATGCGTCTCCGGCGCGGTCAGGAAATCGCCTCCCCGGCCCGGGCGCCGCTCCGGCGCCAGGTAATAGCCATGCTCGGGATGGTAGAGCGCCAGCGCCATGAAACGGGCAAAGGTGATCCGCCCCCCGGCGGCGGCAATCTCATCCCGGACGATGGCCGTCAGCGGGGAATCCGTCGCCTTCGCTTGGGTAGTGGCCTCAGGCGGGGTCGTCTCCATACGCGGCGATTGTACGCGCTGGAACAGGGACCGACGGTTTCAATTCACTCCGAGCCCCGGATGATGTCGCCGGGCCGGATATGGCGAAAATAGACGTCCTGGCCGCGGCCGAGGGCGGCCATGCCGGCTTTAATCTCGGCCTCGGCCAACTCCGGGTCGTCATCCGGGATCAGGATGATCGTGGCCCCTTGGGGAATGTCTCGGGCAACCGCCGGATTCGCGGCGGCGCCGCGCACCAGGCCGAAGGTATTGCGGATCATTTGTTGATCCACGGTGTACCCGTCACGATCGCTTGTCACGACGGGATCACTGGTCTTTGTGTCGCTCATCCCCGGCCACTCCGCTCCAAGTAGGCAGCACGATATGTTGCGGCGTTAACCAACAAATCACTCTCGCCATGAGTAAACGCGGTATTTAGGTCCATTGTCAATGGCAGCCAAATCTTGGCAATCACACGCCCCGACCAGTCCAGCGTATCTCGATGCGGTCGACCATGTGCTGAATCATAACGCTCTACGGGCCGAAATTCATCGTCAATGTAGATTTCAAGCTGGGTAGTGAAGGCTAGGACTTGGCCCCGGTCCATCGTCACCCGGACGCGGACCACGTCATCGGTCTTTGTTGGACGCATGAACTCAAGCTGTTCCGGCAATTCCGACCCACTCACGTATCGCCAACCCCGTGACGAATTATCTCGCGGAATCGTTCGCCGCGCGTGGATCGTGGCGGGTAGGTGAACGAGATGGAACTCAGGTCAGATGATCGTGCTTCACTCGGACGCCGGGATAATGTCACCGGGCCGGATATGCCGGAAATAAACGTCCTGGCCGCGACCGAGGGCGAGCATGCCGGCTTCGATCTCGATCGCGGCGAGGTCGGGATCTTCGGCGGGGATTAGGACGACGTTCGCCCCGTCAGGGATGTCATTCACGATGTCAGGATTCACCACGATGCCGCGCATGAACCCAAACGTCTGGCAGATGATCTGCTGATCCTCGGCGGACACAGCGGGGTTACTGGCGGCGCTCATACCGATCCTTGCGTACTTCCTCGACCACCTCGGTGATGTACACGAGCTCCGCGTTGGGATCCTTGTCCTGATTGTGAGCGCGGAGTCGCTCGGCCGCCTGCCAGAATCGCTCCCGCGCCTCCTGCTGCCGCTCGTCAGGAGCGGGACTGATGACGGCGGCGACAGACTTGTCCTTCTTCTCCACGGCGGCCGCCTCCTTCGTGTCGTTGCTAAATCTTAGTAGGCCGGCGGCAGCGCACCAGCCTGGCAGCGTATCCTGAACATGTCCGGCCGCCGGGGTCGCCGATGCCGCGCCGGTTTCTACCCTTGCTGATGGGTGCCGACCGCTGATCCGCCGGATACCGATGTCCAGGCGCGGTGGCACCACGACTGACCGGAAAGGAAACGATTCCGATGCAGATAGCCCGTCGCTGGTTCCGTTTGGCCTCGCCCCTGCTCCTGACGCTGCTGCTCACCGGCGCCGGCGGCGGGGGGACGGCGCTTGGTCAGGATCTGGCCGCGCTGGAGGAGGTCGCCGCCGAGACGGCGGCATTGCGTGAGCTGCCGCCGGTGGCGGCGCTCGATCCGGTCTTTCTGACCCGCGAGGAAGCCGAGGTCGCGATCGAGGCGCTGCTGCGCGAGGAGTGGGACGAGGACGGCATCGCGGCGGCGATCCGCTCGGCAGCGACGCTGGGCCTGGTCCCGGCCGAGATCAATCTCCTGCAGCTCAACATCGACCTGCTCGGGGAAAGCGCCGGCGGTTACTACGACCCGGAGACGGGGAACCTGGTCGTGATCCAGGATGGCAGCTTCGGGGCGCTCGAAGCCTACGTCCTCTCGCACGAGGTGACGCACGTCTTGCAAGCGGAGCATTTGGGGCTCGACGAGCTGATCGACGGCATGGACGACCTGACCGACGATGAGATCCTGGCCCGGGTTGCCCTCTACGAAGGGGACGCCTCGCTGACCTCGATCCTCTACGTCGCCAGCAAGCCGGTCCTGGCCCTGCAACTGGGGGCCCAGCTCGCGGCCGGCGGCGACCTGGAGACCGCGGTATTCGATACCGCGCCGCCGGTGATCTCGCTGGGCCTGGTCTTCCCCTATCTGACCGGCACCACGTTCGTCCAATCGCTGTATGAAGATGGCGGCTGGGCGGCGGTCGATGCCGCCTACGCGAGCCCGCCCACCAGCACCGAGCAGATCCTGCACACCGACAAATACCTGGCCGGGGAGGAACCGGTGGACGTTGCCTTGCCCGAGGCGGCGGCGACGCTGGGCGCCGGCTGGGAGGAGATTGACGACAACCGGATGGGCGAGTTCCAGATCGCGGTGCTGCTGGCGGATCTCGATCCCGGCGCCGGGCTCAACGACCTGATGGGCACGATCGAGCTGCCAGACGCGGCCAGCGCCGCCGCCGCCGGCTGGGACGGCGATCGCTACCAGCTCTGGACCGATGGCGAGGATGCGGAGGCTTTCGTTTGGGCCTCGGTCTGGGAAAGCGACGCCGAGGCGGAGGAGTTTTTCCTGGCATTCCGCGCCTATGAAGAAGCGCGCCACGATGCCGGGTTCACCTCGGAGCGCCCGGACGACCTGACCCTCGAGCTGGACGGCGGCGTGGCCCGCCTGGCGCTCGCCGGCGATACCGTCTCCTATGTGCGAGCCCCGACCGCCGACCAAGCCAATCAGATCCTGGACGAGCTGATGAGTGACCATCTGGAGAAGGCCGCCTAAGAGCGCCTTTCAAAACCGGTCCTGAGAGGTACTTCCAGCAGATGAGGGCACAGCCCAGGGTGAGGAAGGCGTGATGGATGTCGGCGCGAAGCCGGTCGGAGAGCTACCGTTGGTGGGACGTGCGACGCACGTATGGCAACGCGGGAAGGCAAAGAAACCAAGACTGGGCGAAGGGATGTCACCGGCCAGGCGCGGTCGGAGGGGCCACGGACGACCAGGCCAGCACGAAGCCGGCCGCGCCGAATCGCAAGTCGGACTATACTCGCCACTAATCTGGTCTTTCTAGTCAGGAGTTGGTTCAATGTCCAGGTGGCAAGTTCAGGAGGCGAAGGCACGGCTGAGCGAAGTCATCGAAAAGGCGATGCACGATGGTCCGCAGACGATCTCTCGCCACGGGACTGACCGGGTTGTCGTCATCTCGATTGAGGACTACCAAGCCCTGACCGCACGGAAGCCAAACTTTAAGGACCACCTCCTTGGTGGCCCCAAGGTCGATGATTTTACGATCGAGCGGGAACCCGACTTCGGTCGCGAGGTGTCCTTTGAGTGAGGTTTCGGGATACCTGCTTGACACAAACGTCACCTCAGAAACACGTAAGTCTCGCGCTGACCGCAACGTGCTGGCGTTTCTCGAGGCGCTCAATGAATCGGACCCGTGGATCAGTGTGCTGACCATCGGCGAATTGTGGAAGGGGGTCGCGATGAGACAACGCCGCGATCCCGATGCCGCGATGCGGATTGGAATCTGGATCGAGGAGATCAAGCAGGACTTTGCTGATCGCATCCTACCCATTGACACGCGGGTAGCGCGGCTCTGGGGGACACTTTCAGCCGAACGCACTCGACCAGCGGTTGATACCATGCTCGCTGCCACGGCGATCGCCCACAATCTCGCCCTGGTGACACGTAACACAAAGGATGTCCAGGGCATCAACGTGGCAACGATTAATCCTTGGATGAATCAACGATGATAGTCGGATGGAGATCGTAACAATCGCCCCGATAACGTGGGTGAGTTTGCCGGGATGCGCGGCAAGAGGCTAAGAGGCTGGCTCGCTTCATCCCCACCAATGTCATCTTGCGTGCCATCGTCGCGCTGCCGATCTCATGCGACCGAGCGCCAGAACGGCGGGCGGTGTTGGCGCGTGCCGGTCACCCTGGCTCGGCCACGACCTCGTAATGCGCGACGCGATCATCGAACCGGGTCAGGAGCTGACGTGCTTCAGCTGAAATCACGGCGACCTCGGCATCGTCGCCGGCGAACCGACGGATCGCGGCCATCGAATCGAAGAGGGTGATGGTGACGAATTCGACGCCGTCGCCGGTGTCGCGCCGGAGCAGATAGCCGCCGCGCGCCCCGTCGACCCGCCGCATTTTGGGAAAGATCGTCTGGCGGATCAGCGCCTCGTAGGCGTCCGCGTGCTCCATGTCCGTCCAGCCGCGCCACTGCCGCGCAATCATCCTCGTCTCCTCCGCGCCGGTGCCGCGCTACTGATCGGGGTCCGCTCCGCCGCGAGGAAGGCGGGGATGTCGCCGGCGGGATTCCATACCTTTCCCGTTCTCGCGCATCCATGCTCAGCCCGCGCCCACGACCCACCGGCAGAGATCGTCGCTACGACTATACTGTGCCGGTGCGAGCCCGGCCGGTTTGGTTCACGCACGAACGGTACGTCTTCGGTGAAGAGCGCCAGCATATGACCACTCAGATCCTGCAAGTCCTGCTGCTGATCTTGCAACTGCTCACCTGGGCCTTGGTGGGCCGGGCCATTCTCTCCTGGATCGACCCCGGCATGCGGTGGCCGGTTACCCGCGTCTTGAACGACGCGACCGACCCGTTGATCGCGCCGATCCGCTCGATCATCCCGCCGATGGGGATGATCGACCTCTCGTTCATCGTCGCCATCATCTTGCTCCAAGTGCTGCGGCAGTTGTTGATTTCGGCCCTCGGCTAGCGGGTCGGGAAAGGGTGCGCCCAATGTCGCGAGTGATGTTCCTGTTCTCGGTCCTCTGCACGCTGATCGTGGCGGCCATCCTGGTGCTGGCGATCCTCTCTTTCACCGGCTCGTTCGTCAACCCGTATATGGACCCCGCGATGTAGCGCGGGCATGACCTGCCCGGCGCCTGCCCGCGCCAGACGATCACCACGACTCCATAGAACGAGAACCGTCGTGATTTCGCGTCGCGTCCCAGCTAGTCCGTCGCCGGGGTGGCGAGGCCGGCCAGGGTTGATGGCGGCTCGTTGGCGGCCAGCAAGGAGGCGGTCAGGATGCGGACCGGTTCGGACGTGAGATTTGCCCCGTAGTGGACGATGCCGGCCGGTTCGACGAACGAATCGCCCACGGCAAAGGTCGTCTCCTCGCCGGGGCCGAAGGTCTCTTCTTCGCCGTCGGCTCGCGTGACGAGGATTTCCCCCGCGGCGACGACGTAGTAGGTCAACGTGCCGGCCTCGATGGTGTTCATCTGGATACCGGGGTGGGTGTGGGCGGGTAGCGTCAGGTGAGCCGGGATCCTGTAGCGGACAAGCTGGAACAGCTCCCCCGGCGCGGTCGCCGGCTCGCTCTCGACCAGCACCTCCCGCTCCACGGCCGCCGTCGCGGCCGGCGTGCCACCTGCTGGCGTCCCATGCTGATCCGCCACGACCACGGGCACCGATGCCAGGGCTACGCTCAGGACGAGCGACACGGCGAGGACAACTTGCTGGATCGGGCGACGCATGTGCAAACACTCCGTTCGACGACCGAGGCAAACCGGGGCCGGGGGAGCGGGCGCGACGGTTGGTCGCGCCTCGCGGCAATCAGGACGATGCGGAGATGATAGCAAGGTGGCGGCTATCCGAAGTCCGTGCCGGGCAAGCCGGGATGATCGGCGTTGGAGATACGCCATCATCCTGATTGGGCCTGACCGTGGCCAGCGGCGAGGCGGGGGCCGCACGCACCCGCCGGCACCCGCGTCATCGTCACCCAGGGTCCATTTCGTGGGCGTCCGCCCCACGGGGCTCGCGGAACCGCAACTGGGTGCGGAACGGATCGATCACCGTGAGCACCCGTCCCCAGTCGACGGTCTCGATGCCCGGCTTTAGATAGGGATGGTCCCTGGCGGCAAGCTCGGACCAGAAGGCGTCGGTCCCGCGCATCGTGACGTAGGCGGTCGAACCAGGGCTGGCGTCACCATGCTGCTCGCTCAGGTGCATGGTCAGACCGGAGCGGGAGATCGTCAGGGTTCATCTCCAGCATCAAGGGCCGGCCGCTCACCGGTAGCCGGTGTCGCCGGGCGGCCCAGCCGTCAGGTGCTGATCCGTGCGGAGCGTGTCGCCGTTCCCTCGGGTCTGGACATTGCGTGCGCCCGGTCAGACTCGGGCGCATCCATACTGGCTATGTGGATTGGTACGTATTCGCCTGGTCAGATCAGGCCGTGCTGCACCGCAACCGCGAGCGCCTGTCGCCGGTTGCCGACTTCCAACTTCGCCAGGATCTTGGCGACGTGGCCTTCGACCGTGCGTGGGCTAAGAAACAATCGCCCGGCAATTTCCTGATCGGTCAACCGCTCGCCAAGCAGGCCCAGCAC
>JACCYK010000342.1 GCA_013696525.1 Chloroflexia bacterium | reverse complement strand
GGCGACCTCAACTCCGGCAACAACACCGGCAACGTGATCGAGGTCGGCAACTAAGCCCACCGTTCAGGGATGCCTGGTCCACCACACACCACGAGCCGGCGGGAATGATCCCGCCGGCTCGTTCGCGCGTTTAGGCCGTAGCCGTCGGCGCCGGGGTAGCGACACCTTGGCGGGCCGCGAAGTCACGGTAGTCGATGGCGGGGAACGGGTTGTCGCGGCCGGCGATGTCGTCCAGCAGCTCACGCTCGTCGGGGCTCAGCTCGGTGTTGCGCTCCGCGAGGTCGGCCAGCCGGTTGAACCGCTCGGTGTGCGTGATGAAGCGCTCGGACGCGTACTCCTTGGCCTGGCCGGTGGTGACGAGGAAGGGCCAGTCACTACTCTGGAGCAACAACAGCTCCCGGGCGGTCTGATTGAGCAGGGCAAGCCGGTCGCCCGCGGCGTCAGGGACCGCCGCTACTAACGTCTCCATCCGCCGCTCGGCGGCATGGATCGGCTCCCACACCCACTCGGTATCGACATTGAGCCAGGTGAAGTGGCCGCCGCCGGCGCCCCAGCTCGATTCCGGTAGGGCCATCACCTGTGTCGGCGCATGCTCCTCGACGAAACGGCTGGCGGTCGTCAGCTCGACGCTCTCGCTGGCGGCGAGCCCGCGGAGCACCCCCTTCAGCCAGTCGACCCCTTCGAACCACCAGTGGCCGAATAGCTCGGTGTCGTAGGCGGAGGAGATGACGCCGACCCGGCCGCTTTCCTGGTGGTACTCGCCGAGGTGCTGTTCGATCAGGTGAACGTAGTGGTTGGCGTGGTCGCGGACACGTTCGGCGGCGCGGGCCGGATCGTAGGTGGGCTTTTCGCCGAGATCGACGCCGGGGCCGCCGATGCGCCAATATTGCATCCCCGATTCACTGTCTTTGCGGTGAAACTCACGGTACCAGGCATCGCCGGGGTAGCCGAACTCGCCTGACCACACTTGTTGGCCGGTCCGGTTGTTGCGGCCCAGGACCGCGACCCGGCCCGGCTCATCCCCGACCCAATACGCCTGGTAAGTCGTCCCCGGCTCCAATTGCTCGCCATGCTCGGGCGAGGTGACGGCATACCGGCGCGGCACCAACCCGTACAGCCCGACCGCGTCACCGGCCGCTTTGCCAACTGGACGGCCGCCTTCGACGGTGTGCGTCTCGCTGAAGAAGACGAGCAGCCCTTCCTCGGCCAGAAAGGTTTCCAATCCGGGCCGGTGGACGGTCCGCCCCCGCTCCTCCTCCACGATCGCCGGCCGGTAGGCGCACTCCGGGAGCCAAATCGCCTTCGGATCGCGGCCAAAGTGACGCCGGTAGGATTGGACGCCGGTGTGCACCTGACCGTGAATGGAGGAATCGCGGGCCAGCAACGGCAGGTAGCCATGGGTGGCGGCACTGGTGGAAACCTCGATAGCGCCGGCATCTTGGAGGCGCCGCAAGACGCCGATGAGATTCTTCTGAAAGCGATCCTGGAACGAGGCGAGGATCTGGGTGTACCAATGGTGAAAGTAGAGCGCCAGATCGCGCATCTGTTGATCGCCGGACTGTTCGAAGCGCTCGACATCGGCCGCCGCCCAGGCCGACCGCTCGGCGGCATAGGCAACGAAGTGGTCGATGATGGTTGGATCGGCGAGCTGCTCCGTCAGGATCGGCGTCATGCCGACCGTCAGGGCGATGGGCACCCCTTCTTCTTGGAGGTCGGTCAGGGCATCGAGCAGCGGGACGTAGGTTTCCGCGATGGCCTCGTGGATCCACTCCTCACCGTGGGGCCACATCCCCGCTTGGCGGGCATAGGGAATGTGACTGTGGAGAACAAAGGTACAGGCTCCGGTTGCGCTCATGAGACCCCCTTTAAACGAGCTGGCAGGTTGCGACACGCCGTGCTGACCGTGGCATCGCGGGCACCGGTGCCGCCGCGCCCCGGCGAAACGTACCGCAATTGTTACCGCAACGGGTGTTTCGGGTTCGGCGCGGTGTAGTCGTACGGGTCATAGCCCCGCGCTTCCGTTGCTTCGTCGCACCGGCCATAGGTCCAGGTGAGCTCGGCCAGGGCGGAGGCCAAGCCCGGATGCAGCATGTGGGGCAAGTAGCGCCAGCCCCAGTTGCCGGTTGGCTGGCCGGGGGTGTTCATCCGAGCGTCGTCGCCCAACCGCATCACGTCCTGTAGCGGAACAATCGCCATCTCCGCCGTCGAGGCCTGAGCCAGCCGGATCAGGTCCCAGGCGATATCGCTGCCATCGGTGCCCAGATAGCGTTGCACGCTTTGCCGGTCCTCATCCGAAATCGAGGCGAACCAGCCGATGGTCGTCTGGTTATCGTGGGTGGCCGGGTAGACGACACAGTGATGATCGAAGGTGTGCGGCAGGTACATGCTCGTCGGGCCGCTATCAAAGGCGAATTGGAGCACCTTCATCCCGGGCAAACCAAGCTCGTCACGGAGGGCGGTCACATCCTCGGTGATGAGCCCGAGGTCTTCGACCAGAAACGGAAGATCGCCAAGAGCGGTCCGCATCGCGGCGAAGATGGCCGCGCCTGGTCCCCGTTCCCAATGGCCGCCGGCGGCGGTCGCCGACCCGGCGGGAACGCTCCAGGCGGCGGCGAAGGCCCGAAAGTGATCGATCCGGATCATGTCGACCAGCGACAGGCTGGCCCGAACCCGGTCGATCCACCACTGATAGCCGGTCTTGGCCAGCGCCGGCCAGTCGTACAGCGGGTTCCCCCAGAGCTGGCCCTCGCGCGAAAAGTAGTCGGGGGGGACGCCGGCCATCGCGGTTAGTTGGCCGTAGGCATCGAGCTGGAACAGATCGGGGTGGGCCCAGACATCGGCGCTGTCGTAGGCCACGAAGATAGGGATGTCGCCGATGATTTGGACATCCCCCTCGTTCGCGTAGCGTCGCAGCTCCGCCCATTGCCGGCGGAACTGGAACTGCACGAACTTGACAAAATTCATCTCCGTTTGCAGTCTGGCCGATGCTTCGGCCAAGGCGTCAGGGTTCCGCAACGCCAGATCGCTCTCCCAGTCGATCCAGGCCGCGCCGTCGTGCGATGCTTTGAGCGCCGAGAAGAGCGCGTAGTCGTCGAGCCAACCGGCGTGCTCGGCCGCGAACGCCGTCAGCCGCGACCGCTGTTCGCTGGCGGCGCCGACCCGGAACCGGTCGTAGGCCCGGCGGAGGAGCGGCAGCTTGTAGGCTCCGACCCGGCCAAAATCGACGTCGTGCTCGGAGAAATCGGGGGCGTTGGCGATATCCGACTCATCGAGCAGGCCGTCGCCGACCAACCAGGGGAGGGAAATCAGGAGCGGGTTGCCGGCGAAGGCCGAGGGTGAGGCGTAGGGCGAGTTGCCGGGGCCGATCGGGCCAAGCGGCAGGATCTGCCAGAGTCGCTGGTTGGCGGAGGTCAGCCAGTCGACGAAGCGGAACGCCGCGTCGCCGAGATCGCCGATCCCATGTGGCCCGGGGAAGGACGTCGGATGAACCAAAACTCCACTTGCCCGGCGCAAGCTCATGCGGAATGCCTCCAGAATGGTCTATCGTGATTGGTGTCGCGGATCTGGCCGTGTTGTCCACGGGCACGGCAACTCAAACCTTTGGCAGGGACACCGCATGGACTAGGCCAGGCGCCACCGAAACAGGACGAGCCAACCCGAGCTCGGGGACGCTCGCGTGATCGCCAATTCCGGCGCTGAGCGGCGGCGGTTGAGTCACGGACAACGAACAGCCACCGCATCGGCGCGGTGGCTGTCGTCACAAAAAACCACGAATCGCGGGCCGGAATGACCGCACGGTGGCGATCATGCGGGCCGTTATTCCGCCGTGGCGACCACCGGCGCGTCTTCGAGCGCGTCTTCGACCGCGTCGTTCTCGGAGTCGTCCACGCTTTCCCGCGGGGTGCGGTCGGCGATGCGGGCCGCGATCCGGCGTTGCCGCTTGGACTGCCCGGCATCGTTCGAGGCGGCGGCTTCCATGCGCTTCATGAACCGCTCAACCTGGCCCGCCGAGTCGACGATGCGCTGCTCGCCGGTGTAGAAGGGATGGCAGACGTTGCACAAGTCCGTGCGCATGCTGTCCCTGGTCGATCGCGTGGTGAACGTATTGCCGCACGCGCACACGACCGTGGCTTCTCGATAGTTGGGATGAATACCCGGCTTCATTGGTTTATTTCTCTCCGCGCGATTCGGGGTCACCGTGCAATCGGGTATTCCCATCGTCCTGAGTAACAAAAAAAGGCGCTTAGTCGGCGCCGCTGGCGGCGGCCATGGCCGGCGTCGTCAACAGCTCGCGGGCGCCGCCGATCGGGTAGACCTCGGGCGGGTAGACGCTGATCCGCTTTTTTTGCCGGCTGACCGCCTCGAACCGGACCACGCCGTCGATCTTAGCGTAGATCGTATGATCCTTGCCAATGCCGACATTGTTGCCGACCCAGAACTTCGTGCCCCGCTGGCGGACGACAATGGTGCCGCACCGGACGTACTGGCCGTCGCCGCGCTTCAGCCCCAGCCGCTTCGATTCGCTGTCTCGCCCGTTCCGGGTGCTACCGCCACCCTTCTTATGCGCCATGATGACGCTCCTTTCCAGATAGCTCGACGAGAGCTAGGCGTTGATCGCGGTGATTGCCAGCCGCGTCAGTGATTGCCGGTGCCCGGTGCGACGGCGATAGCGCTTCTTCGGCTTGTATTTGAAGATGACGAGCTTCTCGCCGCGATACTGGTCCTGGACCGTGGCGACGACCGAGGCGCCAGCAACGGTCGGCGTCCCGATGCGAGGGGCGCCATTGCCGCCGACGAGCAGCACCCGATCGAAGGTCACGTCAGATCCGGCCTCGTGGTCGAGTTTTTCCACCGAGACGGTGTCGCCCACGCTGACCCGGTACTGCTTGCCGCCCGTCTCGATGACGGCATACGGGGCGGCCAGTTGCATCGTCGGGATCCGCTGGCGCCTGACGGCCCGTGGCTTCTCATCGGTCGTGGTGGTTACTGGCGCTTCATTCGTGATGGGCGCCGTGGCGGGTGTCGTTTCCTGGGGATCGGTCATCGGTTGTCTCGTCTCATGAATATGCGCGCGCCTGACCCGAACCCGGGCGCCGCCCAACGCGAAGGCGGGTGCTCGACGCACCCGCGACGTGACATTCTACCATAGATCGCGTGGCCGCATCCCGGCTCAGCCACCGCCGCGCGGGCGATCCTGGAGCACGGTCGTGATGTCGGGTAGCGAGCCGGCCAGGGCTGAGACGGCGGCCGGTTCATGGCCGGCGGCGAGGGCGGGGATGACAATCTCGGTTAGGAGATCGGGTACCCAGGTTCGGAGGAGCACCGCTGGCGCGGTGGCCCGGAGCCGGACCGGACAAGCCGCCGCCGCGATCGCCGTTTCACCGCCGGCGACCGCGACCTGACCAACGTCCGAGCCAGCCTCCACCGCACCGCGCAGCACCGTCAGCGTATGCGGGCTGCCGGTGGCCGTGGTGGACAGCTCCTCGCCCCGCGCGAGGGCGATGCGTTCGACCGCGAAGTATCGACAGGCGGTCAGGAGGTGACGCCGGCCGCTGGCGCTCCTGAGCCCAAGCGGCGCGATCGGGCCGGGGCGGGAGGCGGGATCGTACACGGCCAGCC
>JACCYK010000340.1 GCA_013696525.1 Chloroflexia bacterium | reverse complement strand
GGCGACCTCAACTCCGGCAACAACACCGGCAACGTGATCGAGGTCGGCAACTAAGCCCACCGTTCAGGGATGCCTGGTCCACCACACACCACGAGCCGGCGGGAATGATCCCGCCGGCTCGTTCGCGTTCCCCCAAGCTTGGGGACGGGAGCAGATTTCCGCGCTTACAGCCGCCCGATCACCCGCAACAGGAGGGTGGCCGAGCGCCGGCCGACCTCGTCCCACGGGAGCACGTCTTCGCCGCCGGTCAGCACTGACGAGGCGAGAAACTCGTTGTTCGAGATGTCTTTGATGGTGAGGAACGACACCTGATGCCGCTGGCAGATTTGGGCGACGGCGGCCGCTTCCATATCTTCACAGAGCGACTGGTGCCGCGCGTGCAGCCGATCAAGCCGGGCGTGTTCCTGGGTCCAGATGTCGGCCGAGCCGACCACCCCGCTCCGCACCACCGGGTCGCGATGCGGTACGGGCGCCGGCCCGCCCAGGGCCGCCGGCCAGGGATCGGGCGCCCAACCAGCCGCGGCGGCCCGCGCCACCGCCAGCAACGCCGGGTCCATCGGGATCTCACGGACGACATCGCCCGGCGTTGGGACCTCCGGCCGGGGAAAGAAATCTTCGCCGCTGGGCAAGATGTGCACCGCCCCGTGGGAAACGGTGCTGGTCCCGATGATGACGTCGCCCGGCAAGATATCGCGCCGGTGTGCCCCGGCACAGCCGAAATTGAGCATCACCGTCGGTCGCCCCGTCGCGATCAGATGCTCGGTCGCGGCCGCCGCGTTGACCATCCCGATCCCGGAGCAGACCGCGACGAGCCGCCGGCCGCCGTGGGTCAGATGGAGATCCCGCCACGGCCCGGCCGCGACCTCCCGCTCGATCGTGACCCGCTCCAGCAGATGCCGCAACTCGGAGGGCATCGCCACGATGAGGCCGATGACGGCGTCGTTCCCGCTCACCGGGCGAGGGCCAGGGCGATGCTGAAGGCCAGCACGAGGAGCACCAGCAGCGAGAGGACGGCGTAGCGCCGCTCGCCCAGCCGGAGAAACCCCACGGCGACCGTCAGCACCACCAGCACCGGCGACGCCATTAGCCACAGGATCGCCAGATCGACCACCCCCGCCGCATCGCCCCGCCGGGCGCTCGGCAGCACCTCGCCAAACCCCCCGGCGACATGGTTCAGCGGCTGCCGCTGGAGGATGGCGAGCCCGATCCCCAGCAGGAGCAGGCCGGCGCCGATCCGAAAACTCCAGGTCAAAGCAAAGGTGGCGCTGGCATAGAGCGGCTGGAGCCGCTCGGTCCGCCGGGCGAAAAGCTGGGCCATGACCACTGGTTCAGGGGATTGGGTGGGCAGTTGTGGATTGCTCATTGCTGACCCGGCAGGGTGATATCGAAGGCGCGCAGGATCAAGGAAATGCCGAGATAGCCCAGGATCACGGCGAAGATCCAGGCCAGCCGCCGCGCCTTCAGTCGCCGTGTCAGCCGTGAGCCGATCTGGCCGCCGAGGAAGACCCCGATCACCGCCGGCACCACCACCGTGGGGTCGATCTTCCCTTGCGAGTAAAAGACGAACGCGGTCGCCACCGAGGTGATGCCGACCATCAGGGCCGAGGTTCCGACCGCCGCCTTGACCGGCACCCGCATGAGGAGATTCATCACCGGCACCATGATGACGCCGCCACCGACCCCCAGCATGCCGGAGAGGACGCCGGCCCCGGTGCTGATGCCGAGGCCGAGCGGAATCCGGCCCGGCACGTAGCCGACCTCGGCCCCGATCGCCGGATCGCGAAAACCAGCCCCCAAGCCGAGCGGGTCCGGCGTGTCGTCAGCCAGCGGTGTTGGTGGCTAATATATACTAACCACCATCGAGACCGCGGCATAGACCAGCACCGCGCCGAAGACACCGAAGATGATGCCGGGATTGGCCGAGACCCCGAACAGGGCGCCGGCGATGGCCCCCGCCGCCGTCGTCACCTGCAGCAGCATCGCCAGTTGGAGATTGGTGAACCGGCTCCGCAAGTGGACCGAGGAGCCGACGATCGAGTTGGTGACGATCACCACCGCGCTGGCCCCGATCGCGATCTTCTGATCGACCCCCATGAACAGCGTGTAGATCGGGACCAGGAAGACCCCGCCCCCCAGGCCGAGCATCGACCCGAAGATCGCCGCCACGGCGGCGATCAGCCCCAGCCCGACAAGCTGCCCGACGTCCAACCGATCCCTCCCCCGGCCGACCTCGCCAGTTCGCTCCGCGCCTTATAGCACTTGCCACCCTCGTCAGCCAGACCCGCCATGGTGAGCGTCGATGTTGTGTACTCTTCCCGGTAGCATGACGGGCCGCTTCCAACCTGATGAGCCCGGCCACCAGGAGGAGAGAGAACTTGTCTACCGATCGCCAAGCTGCCCGCGCCGCCAACATCACGGTCGAGCCCTATCTTCGCCTTCCCATCGCGAACACGCCGGCCTGGCTGGCCGGCAATCAACTCGCCTTTCTCGACAATCAGACCGGGGTGCCCCAACTCTGGCAAACCGACCTCCGGGGCGGGCCGCCGGCCGCGCTGACCAGTTTCGAGGATCGGATCAGCGCCCTGCTGAGCACTCCGGATGGCCGCCGGCTCGTCTTTGGCATGGATTCCGGCGGCGATGAGCGGGACCAGCTCTGGACGCTGACGCCGGGCGAGGCGGCGACGCCGCTCACGACCGACCGCGCGGTGATGAACCGGCTCGGCGCCTGCAGCCTGGACGGGCGCGCGCTCGCCTACGCCAGCAATGCCCGCGGCGAGATCCCGTTTGATGTCTGGACGATGGACCTTAATGATCCGGCGTCGGCCCGGATGATCCTCGCCACCGATGAGACCCTGCGCCCGATCGCCTGGTCGCCCGACGGCCAATCCCTCCTTGTCCACCGGTCGCGGACCATGCTCGACAACGACCTCTATCTCGTGCCCGCCGCCGGCGGCGAGCCCGATCCGCTGACGCCGCACACCGGCGAGGCGGCGATCACCGCCGCCGAGTTCGCGCCCGATGGCGGCGCGATCTACCTGCTGACGAACCAGGATCGCGAGTTTACCGCCCTGGCCCGGCTCGACCTCGTGACCCGGCGGCTCGACGTCCTCCTCTCACCGGAATGGGACGTTGAAGCCCTGGCCGTGTCCCCCGATGGGCGATGGCTGGCCTACGCTGTCAACGAGGCCGGCGTCTCCGCCGTCACCTTGCGTGAGACCGCCTCCGGCGACGAGCGTGCCGTGTCGGCGTTGCCGGTGGGCGTCGTCAGCGGCCTAACCTGGTCGCCGGCGAGCGACCTGCTCGCCTTCGCCCTGGGCGGGCCGCGACATCCCTCCTCAATCTGGGTTTCCGGCCTCGACGCCCTCGCCCGACAGGTGACCAGCGTCGACCTGGACGGCCTCGATCGCGACTCGTTTGTCGTGCCCGAGGCCGTCACCTATCCGACCTTTGACGATAGGCGGATTCCCGCCTTCTGGTACCGGCCCGCCGG
>JACCYK010000318.1 GCA_013696525.1 Chloroflexia bacterium | reverse complement strand
GCACCAGATCTTCATGTGGGCGAACGACGGCTCGGAGCTGATCTACGCCTTCCCCCGTCACGCCCTGCCGGTCGACCCGGCCGAAGCGATGATGGGCCCGCTGATCGCCCGCTGGTTCGTGACCAATGGCGAAGAGGGCGTGGCGCCGAACGAAGAGGCCATGCTGACGGCGATCGAGCTCTACACCCAAGCCGGCGGCCAGGACACCGAGGAGAGCAACGCGACCGCCCAGGAGATCTGGAAGATCATCGTCGACAACGTGTTCAGCATCGGCACCGTCGGGGTGTCGCCGGCGGTCATGGGGATCCGCATCGTCAAGAACACGATGGGCAACATCCCGGCCCGGCAGGTCAATATGCAACATGCCCGCACCCCGCAAAGCTCACACCCGGCGACATTCTTCTTCCGGAACGGAGGCTGAGCCACGCGCCGGGTGAAGTATGTCCCACACTGACTGACTCCCCTCTCCCAATCGTGGGAGAGGGGTTGGGGGTGAGGGTCTGATCCCCATCCTTCATCACCCTCGCCGTCGAGGTAACGATGCTCAGCTACCTGATCCGCCGCGTCCTGCTCGCGCTGTTTACGTGCTGGGCGATCTCGGTGCTGGCCTTCGTCATCATCCAGTTGCCGCCCGGCGATTTCGTCGACGCCTATATCTCGAATCTTTCCTCCTCTGGCGGCGGCATCTCAGTCGAGCAGGCGGAGCAGTTGCGGGCCGAGTACGCGCTGGATGAGCCGATCTATGTCCAATACGTGCGGTGGATGCGGTTGATGCTGCGCGGTGACCTCGGCATGGCGATGGAATGGCAACGGCCTGTCACCGAGGTCATCGGCGACCGGCTCTGGCTGACGATGGTCGTCTCGATTGCCGCCGTCGTCCTGACCTGGCTGGTCGCGCTGCCGATCGGCATTTACTCCGCCGTACGCCCATACTCGCCGTTGGACTACCTGTTCACCCTGCTCGGCTTCCTCGGGCTGGCGATCCCGAGCTTCTTGCTCGGTCTCCTGGTCCTCTATTTCGGCTTCGTCTACTTCGACGCCAATATCGGCGGCCTCTTCTCCGCCCAGTATGTTGACGCGCCCTGGACCGCGGCGAAGCTGGTCGACTTGCTCAGGCACTTGCCGGTACCGGCGGTCATCCTCGGCATCGCCAGCATGGCCCAGGCCATCCGCATCATGCGCGCCAACCTGCTCGACGAGCTGCGCAAGCCGTATGTCGTGACCGCCCGCGCCAAGGGGCTCTCCGAGTGGCGGGCTATCTGGAAGTACCCGGTGCGGGTCGCCCTCAACCCGTTCGCGAGCACCATCGGCTACACCCTGCCCTATGTTGTCTCCGGCAGCATCATCGTCTCGCTCGTGCTTGGGTTGCCGACGGTTGGGCCGCTGCTGCTGCGATCGCTGATTGCCCAGGACATGTTCCTGGCCGGGGCGATCGTGATGCTGCTCGGCATCATGACCGTGATTGGCACCCTGCTTTCCGACCTGCTGCTGATGTGGATCGATCCGCGGATCAGGGTGGACGACTGACCGTGGCTGAATCGTTCCCCCCGCGCGATCCGGCCCAAGCGACCGCTACGCCAACCGCGGCCGAGCTCGAGCCCGAGAACACCTCCGGCCCCACCGCGCCGGCCGTCTCCGCGCCGGGCCCGCTCGCCCCCTTCCCCGCCCCCGGCGAGCCGTTGCTGACCTCTGACGCCGAAGAGCGGGTGGCGGTCGCCACCCAGGCACAATTGATGTGGCGTCGCTTTCGCAAGCACCGGCTGGCAATGGCCGGCGCTGTCGCCGTCATCCTCTTTTACCTGGTGGTGCTGGCGGCCGACTTTCTGTCCTACGCCGACCCCGAGGCGTCCGACGCCCAGCGGGGGCTGATCGCGCCGCAGCGGGTTCAGTTTTTTCTCGACGGCCAGTTCCGGCCGCATGTCTACGCGATGGTCGGCGAGCGCGACCCGGCGACGTTCAAACGAGTCTACACCGAGGATCCAACTCAAATCATCCCGTTGACCTTCTTCTCCCCCGGCTTTGACTACAAATTGTTCGGCTTCATCCCGGCCAACCGGCATCTCGTCGGGGTCGAAGGCGCCAACCCGGAGGAAACGCTCTTCCTGATGGGCACCGACCTGGAGGGCCGCGACATGTGGTCGCGGGTCATCTACGCCACGCGCACGTCACTCACGATCGGTCTCATCGCCGTGGTGGTCAGCCTGGTCCTGGGCGTGATCCTCGGCGGTGTCTCCGGGTTCTACGGCGGGATCGCCGACACGGTCATCCAGCGGATCATCGAGATTCTGCGCTCGATCCCAACGATTCCCCTCTGGATGGGGCTGGCAGCGGCGATGCCGAAGACCTGGACGATCACCCAGGTCTACTTCACGATCACGATCATCATCTCCCTGATCGGCTGGACCGAGCTGGCCCGGGTCGTCCGCGGCCGGTTCCTCTCCTTGCGCGAGGAGGATTTCGTGACGGCGGCCGACCTGGTCGGCGCCCGCCAGTCGCGGATCATCTTCGTCCACATGGTCCCGCTCTTCCTGAGTCACATCATCGCGGCGACGACGCTGGCGCTGCCGGCGATGATCATTAGCGAGACGGCGTTGAGCTTCCTGGGGCTCGGCTTGCGGCCGCCGGCCATCAGTTGGGGGGTGTTGCTGCAACAGGCTCAGAACGTGCAGACGGTGGCGCTCTCACCATGGCTCCTCCTGCCGGCGCTGCCGGTGATTCTCGTCATCCTCGCCTTCAACTTCCTTGGCGACGGCCTCCGCGATGCCGCCGACCCGTACTCGTAGGGTGATGGACGATGGGTGATCGGGTCATCGGGAACAAGGATGGGGATGATACGCCCCTCGGCCGTCGGGCGGAGCTGGAGAACGGACCACGGCGCGGGTCCCAACCGCCGGCCGCCGGCGCTCCGTTGCTCAAGGTGCGAGACCTCAAGACCTACTTTTTCCAGGATGACGGGACGGTGAAGGCGGTCGATGGCGCCAGCTTCGATGTCTTTCCCGGCAAAACACTCGGCATCGTCGGCGAGAGCGGCTGTGGCAAGAGCGTGACCGCGCGCTCGATCATGCGCATCGTCGACCGTCCGGGGCGCATCGTCGGCGGTCAGATCTTGTTGCGCCGCGAACCGGGCGCCGGTTCAGGAGAAGTGGACCTCGCCAAGCTAAAAGCCGACGGGGCTCAGATGCGGGCGATCAACGGCGGCGACATTGGGCTCATCTTTCAGGAGCCGATGACCTCGTTCAGTCCGGTCCACACCGTCGGCAACCAGATCGTCGAGGCCATCCGGCTGCACCAGAAGATGAGCAAGCGAGCGGCGCGCGACCGGGCCATCGAACTGTTACGTTTGGTCGGTGTCCCCCGCGCCGAGGGACGGGTCGACGAGTTTGCCCACCAGCTCAGCGGCGGCCTGCGGCAGCGGGCGATGATCGCCATGGCGCTGGCCGCCGATCCGAGGCTACTCATCGCCGACGAGCCGACCACCGCGCTCGACGTGACGACCCAGTCCCAAATCCTCAATTTGCTGGTTGACCTCCAGGAGCGAAATGGGATGGCCATCATGTTGATCACGCACGACTTGGGGGTGATCGCCGAAACGGCCGATGATGTGGTGGTGATGTACCTGGGCCGGGTCGTCGAAGAGGGGCCGGTCGATGACATCTTCCATGCGCCCAAGCACCCCTACACGCGGGCCCTGCTGCGGTCGATCCCGAGCGTCGATTCGCCGCCGCGGCGCAAGCTGCCGACGATCAGCGGCTCGATTCCCCACCCCTACAACCGGCCGCCGGGCTGCCCGTTCCACACCCGCTGCCCGGATGTGATGCCCGGACTCTGCA
>JACCYK010000308.1 GCA_013696525.1 Chloroflexia bacterium | reverse complement strand
TCCTCACGCGCCGCGCTAAACAGGCGAATCTCGTCCGGCAGCTCGCGGAGCTCCCGTTCCCGCGCCAGCAAGCCGCTTTCACGGGCCGCCACGCCCCCGGTCACCGAGCCGCCGGACCGCGCGATCTCCCCGGCCCGCGTCACCGCGCTCCAGCCGCCCGGGAGGTGTGGCAACGATTGGCGGGCCGCCGGGAGATCGATCACGACCAGCGTCCGGCCGAGCAGTGCCGCAACAACGTCGCGAAGTTGATCCTCGGCCCCCACGAGCTCCGCCGCCACGCCCCGCGTGCCCAGCAGCCGCAGCGCCGCGTCGAGCCGGGGATTTCGCCCATGGCCGCCACGCACGGTATCCAACGGCTGAAAGGTGGCCCGTCCGGCCCGCGATCGTTTTAAATGCGCGATCGCGGTTTCGGCGTCGGACCAATGCTCCACCACAATGTCCTGCAGATGGCTCCCCAGCGCGACCTCAATCGCGGCGTCGAGCTCAGCCGGGACCGCCACCAACTCGGCAACGGTACCCAGCGTCCCGGTCAGGGTGCCGGCGGCAGCCGCCGCAAGCACCTCCCGCACCCCGGCGTGGAGACCGACGCCGCTCTGGTGCAGTCGGGTCAAGGCATCCAGCCTGGTCGAAGCGTGCGCGAGCAATCGTTCGCTCTCCGCGAAGGCAGCCGTGGCCTCTGCCAGCCGGCTGGCCGCGTGATCGCTTGTCGAGCTGAGATCGTTCAGCCGGTGATCGATCCGATCCAGCGTTGTCGCCGATGATTTCGCCGCGGCGTCAACGTCATTGAGCTCGCTCACGAGGCGGTCGAGCCGATCCCGGCGGCCGGCGATCTCCGCCAACAGTCGCTCGCGTTCGGCGCCAACCGACCCGGCTCGTTGCTCAAGCAGCGCCACCGCGCGTCCACGGTCGGTAAGGTCTCGCTCGGCCCCGGCGCGGCCGGCCTCAAGCTGCCGCAATTGGTCATCCAGCGCTTGCCGGAGCGACCGCTGCTCACGAACCCGTAGATCACGCTCCCGCGCTTTCGTTTCGGCTGCCCGCACCGCCTGGTCGATCGCGGCCAGCTCGGCCGTAACCTGCTCCAGCTCGCCCGCGACCGCGACCGCTCGTGCCTCGAGCCCCTCCCGGGTATCGGCCATGTCATCGCCGCGACGGGCCAGGGCCGTGGCACGCTCGGCCGCCAGGTCACGCTCCTGTTCCATCGCCCGCAGTTGCTCGCTCACGGCACCGCGTTCGGCATCGTGCTCGCCGAGGAGAGCGCGTGCCCGTTCCGCCGCCTTGGTCTGAGTGCCATTTTCCAGCGTCAGCTTGTCCAGAGCAGCCCGAGCCCGGCTCAATGCACTCTGGCGCCGCGTCGATTCTCCGGTCGCGGCACCGACGCGGGCCACCGCCGCGTTCAGCAACCGTCCAAAGTGAGCCTGTTGCAGCGTCCGCAACCGGTCGCGGACCGACTGCCATTCGCGAGCCTGCCGGGCCGCTCGCTCCAGTGTCCGCAGCCGCGGCTCCAACTCGGTCAGCAGGTCGGTCAATCGCTCGCTATTCGACTCCGTTTCGGTCAAGTTGCGCTCGGCTTCGGCCACTTTCAGGCGCAACCCGGCGAGGTCGGCGGCATGCTCGAACAGCGCCCGTCGCTCATCGGGCCGTTGGCTGAGGGCGGCGTCCACGAGCCCTTGGCCAACGACCAGATGACTCTGACCCAGCGAGGCGGTCAGCAACGACACGTCTTTGAGCCTGACCCGCTTGCCATTGATGAGATAGTGGTTCTCGCCCGAGCGAAACGCGCGCCGGGTCACCGTGACCTCGGCAAAGTCGATCGGCAGCCAGCGCTCCGCGTTGTCGAAGGTCAACGTCGCCTCGGCCAGGCCGGCCGGCGCTCGGCCCTGGCCGCCGGCAAAGATAACGTCCTCGGTCCGCCTCGCCCGCAGCGCCGACTGCCCTTGTTCACCGAGTACCCAGCGCACGGCATCGGCGACGTTGGATTTCCCGCTCCCGTTCGGGCCGACGATCGCGGTAATCCCCGGCTCAAAGGTAAAGACAGTCCGCGAGACAAAGCTCTTAAAGCCAAGCAGCTCCAATTTCGTCAAGCGAGGGGCTTGCATGTCGGGCCTGGAATCAACCGCGAGCGGCCGCGGGGTCGGCGTCGAAGCAATCATCGGATGGTGTCCCGAAGCCAGATCATGGGGTAGCTCGCTTCATCCGTCCGGGCGGGTGGTCCACTGGCGCTGCTTCCTGAAGTTGAGCCACGGCGCCAGGGCGGCGGGGTACCTGCCGAGCGCATCGACCACATCCGAGGCGGTTCGGGATGGTACCATCGGCGAGCGACCCGTCGCGTCGCGGCATCCGTCCGCGAACCAGCCGGCACCGTCCCATGTCCCGAAGTGAGTATGACACGTTGGATTCGGATCGACCCCACGCCGCCGCCGGGAACATTCGCCTCGGGCTGTCGAGCGGCGCCCTCTACCCCACCCCAACCGACGAGGTTCCCGCACTTGCCGCCCGGCATGGGTTCCGCGATCTCGAAATCATGCTCCAGACACCGGGCGAGTATGACCCGGGGTTTGCCAGGATGATCGATCAACGGTGCCGCGATGCTGGCTGCCGGGTCCACTCGGTTCACTTGTGGCATGACGCTCACCGGTTGCTGACGCCGTACGCCCGGCGGACGCGGGAGGGTCTTGCGCTCTTCGACCGGGGCATCGAGTGGGCCGCCCTGCTGGGGGCGCCGATCCTGGTCTGGCACGGCGCGAACAAGCAAGACATCGCCACGCCGGACGGCTGGCAGCGTTTCCTCGATGCGGTCGCGGAGCGCGGCGCGGCCTGCGCCGCCGCGAATCGGATGCTGACGCTTGAAAACGTTTCCTGGTGCGCGCTCGCCACTGTCCGGGAGGTGTCAGCGTTCTCAGCCGCCCTCGAAACCATGGACCCGGATCGCGTGATCGGGTACACGTTCGACCCATTCCAAGCCGCCGAGGCGGGAGCGAACCCCTTCATGCTGCTGGCGGCCATGGGCAATCGCGTCGCCAACGTGCATCTGAGCGACCTCCGGCAGGCAACCCCTGGCGCGCGTCACCTCCTGCCAGGAGAAGGCGATCTCCCTTGGTCCGCCCTCCTGCGGGCGGTGCATGCCATCTACCAGGGTCCACTGATGATCGAGGGCGTCGTGGCATCTGACCTTCACCGGCTGGACCAGAGCCGGGCCTTCATCGAGCCCATGCTCGAATCGATCACGAACCAACGTGAGGACGCCTGTTGCGACGCACTCCCGCCCGGTGTTCGCGAAGGCATTCGCTTATTCAATGCCGGACAATTCTATGCGTGTCACGAGGTGATCGAGCATGAATGGCACGCGGAACGGCGGCCGATCCGGCGCCTCTACCAGGGGATCTTGCAGATAGGGGTCGGGTTCCACCACGCCCTCGCTGGCAACCAGCGAGGCGCCCGGTTGCTTCTTCAAGACGGCATCGAAAAGGTTTCCGATTTCCTTCCCGTGTGTCTCGGCATTGAAACTGATCTGCTCGTCTCCCAGGCGCGGTCCTGTCTCGATCGGTTGATCGAGCTTGGACCCGACCGCGTGCAGGCGTGGGACGCATCCTCGATCCCGCGAATCATGCCGTTCGGAACCGAGGATACCCCGCGTTGAGCACGCCGCGACACGCGTTCGCCAGACCCGCGAGCAGCCCGGCGGGAAATGAGACTCGGGGTGATCGGCAAGCGGGAGTAGCCTCCTCATCGAATGAGGCCGGTGGCGAATCACCGAGCATTGTCGTCGTAGTTCCCACCTACAACGAGGCCGGTAATCTTGAGCGGTTAGTGCCGGCAGTGCTCGGCCACGGTCCGAACTACCGCTTGGTCATCGTTGACGATGGCTCACCGGACGGCACCGGCCGCCTGGCCGACCTGTTGGCTACCCGCTACACGGGCCGAATTCAGGTCATCCACCGATCGCGGAAACGAGGAATCGGTCCTGCTTATGTGGCCGGCTTCGCCGCCGCGCTCGCGAACGGCGCCGAGATCGTGGTCCAAATGGACGCCGACCTGTCGCATGATCCCGCTGATCTGCCGCGCCTGGTCGCGGCCGCGGCCGGCGCTGATCTTGTGCTCGGTTCGCGCTACGTGCCCGGCGGCGACACGATCGGGTGGCCGCTGCCGCGCCGATTGTTGAGTAAACTCGGCGGCCACTACGCCCGGTTGGTGCTTGGCGTGCCGGTGGCGGACCTGACCGGCGGCTTCAAGGTCTGGCGGCGATTACTCCTGGCCACCCTTGATTTCGACCATGTCCGGGCCGACGGCTACGGGTTTCAGATCGAGACGACCTATCGTGCCATTCAGCAAGGCGCCCGCCTGATTGAGCTTCCCATCGTCTTCGCCGACCGCATCGCCGGTGCGTCCAAGCTCTCCCGCCGGATCGTGATCGAAGCGGCGGTCATCGTCTGGCGACTCCGGCTTGACCCCCGCGTTTACCCTCGAACTACCCGTCACCGAGAGGACATCTCACCAGACAATCAGTGACCGACGACTCCGGTCGGCTTGCGCGTATCAGTCCGGTAATCGGCGCCCTCCCCCGAGCTTGACAACCAGCGTACTATTCACTGGTTTCGCCCGCGCGTCCGCGCTCGTTGATCCCACGCCGCTGTCCTCGTCATCATCTGTCTCCTTGAAGGAGCGCGGCGCAATGCCAAACCCCGATCCGCTGCCGACGCCATCGTCACGTACCGACCCGGACGGCAACGCTGGCTCACCCCCACCCGCGGCAACCGTTGATTCCCCGCCATCGGTCCGGGTTCGCACCGTCCGCGCCCCCCGCAAGCCGGGCCCGCGCATCCAACCTGACCTAGTGGGCAAGCAAGAGATGCGAGGCACGCACATCGGTGACCGCTACGTCCGGGTCTGCCGGATGCAATCGGCCGATTTTGCACTGACCGCGCCGTGGCATCTCGTTGCCACTGAAGAGTCGCTGGCGGCGCGGGGGCCGGTGGGGAAGGTGTTCGGCCGTGCCAAGCGCGTCCTGATCGGGGCACCGCTCAGCACGGCGGCGGCGGCCCATGAGCGATTGACCAAGGTCAAGGCTCTGGCCGTCCTATCCTCCGACGCGCTCTCCTCGGTCGCCTATGCCAGCGAGGAGATCCTGCGTGTCCTTCTCATTGCCGGTGTTGCCGCGCTCTCGCTCAGCCTGCCGATTGGAGCGGCGATCGTGGTGCTGCTGGTGATCGTCGGCATCTCGTACCGGCAAACGATCAAGGCGTATCCAAATGGCGGCGGCGCCTATATCGTGGCCAAGAACAATCTGGGGGACGGTCCGGCACTGATTGCAGGCGGCGCCCTGCTGATCGACTACATCCTGACCGTGGCCGTCAGCATCGCCGCCGCGGTCGCCGCCATCTTGTCTGCCGTGCCCCAACTGCACGACGTGCGGATCACGCTTGGCATCGCCCTCGTCCTCCTGGTGACGGTGCTCAACTTGCGCGGCGTTCGTGAGTCCGGGACGATCTTCGCGATCCCCACCTACCTCTTCATTGCCGGCATGTTCGTCATGCTGGCGATCGGCCTGGCGCGGAATGCGGCGGCGGGCTTTCCCGCCACCGAGCCATCTTTGGACGTTGCCGGCCCGACCGGGGGGCTCGGCATCTTCCTGATCTTGCGGGCCTTCAGCTCTGGCTGCACCGCGCTTACCGGGGTCGAGGCGATTTCCGACGGCGTGCCGGCCTTTAAGAAACCGGAATGGAAGAACGCCCGCACCACCTTGACGGTGATGATCGCGATCCTGGCGGTGACGTTCTCCGGCATCACCTTCCTCGCTCATCAGTTCGGCGCGATCCCGATGAACGCGCACGATCCGAACTATGAAACCGTCGTCTCCCAAATCGCGCGGACCGTTTTCTGGGGGGAAAGCCCGGCCTACTATTACATCCAGTTCGCGACGACCGCGATCCTGGTCCTGGCCGCGAACACCGCCTATTCGGACTTCCCGCGCCTTGCCTATTTCCTCGCCCGTGACCGTTACATGCCGCGACAGTTCACGTTCCGCGGCGATCGCCTCGCCTACACGACGGGCATCCTGGTGCTCGGTGTCCTCTCGGCGATCGTCCTCGCGCTATTCAGGGCCGAGACCGAAAATCTCATCCCGCTGTATGCCGTCGGCGTGTTCACCTCGTTCACCCTCTCCCAGGCCGGCATGGTCCGCCGCTGGCTGCGCCTGAAAGAGCCAGGCTGGCGCAGCGGCTTCGCGATCAACTTGACCGGGGCGATCTTGACCGGCGTCGTCGCTCTCATCATCGGCGTCACCAAGTTCTTGAGCGGCGCCTGGATCGTCGTTGTGCTGATCCCGCTGATGATGCTGGGGATGCGCGCCATCTACAACCACTACACCCGCTCCTCGGGCGAGCTGGCGGTGCAGACGCCGCTTGATCCGGCGGAGATCAAGCACACGGTCGTCGTCCCGATCTCCACCGTGAACCGGGTCGCCCGCCAAACCCTGGCCTATGCCCGCTCGATCTCCGACAACGTCACGGCCGTCTACATCACCGATGACGAAACCGAGATCGATCAAATGCGGGTGGACTGGCAGGCGCTCGGCACCGACATCCCGCTCGTCATTATCGAGTCGCCGTACCGGTCGCTGGTCGGCCCGCTACTCAGCTATGTGGACGAGATCGACCGGCAGCAGCCAAACGATACGCTGACGGTGGTTCTCCCGGAGTTCGTGGCCCGACACTGGTGGGAGCAATTGCTGCACAACCAGACCGCGCTCCGGATCAAAGCCGCCCTGCTCTTCCGCCCCGGCACCGTCGTCACCAGCGTCCCCTACCATCTGGAACGCCATAGCACGGCGCGGGCGGGCGAGACGCCCCCGCCGAAGCTGGTTGACCGGTAGGTGCCGACCGGCGGCTGGCGGAGATCGCTATCGGCCATCCACCCGGGGCATGACCTCGGTCGCCAGCAGCTCCAACGTCTCGTGGTCGGTACTCTCGACTTGGGCGATGAAGTACTGGATGCCGGTATCGGCAATGGCTTGGTAGTGGGCCACTACCTGATCGGGCGTGCCGGTGACGAATGCGCTTGGCAGCGTCCGCCGGGTGCCGGGTGAGGTTGACGGCCGCGCGGCCTGCCGCTCCACCTTCTCGGCCAGATCAGCCTCGGTGCGAGCGATCGCGAGCTTGATCGTGAAGTGGGTGCGCAGCACCTCATCGTACGGGCGGTCAAGGTCGTCACAGTGGCGACGTAGGGCATCTAGGCGTTGCTTGACCAGCGTGGCGCCGCCGCCGTCGCCAACCTTGCCGTCGATGGAGACGGTGTTGCTGACATTGCAGGCATCGGCGTACTTGGCGACGAAACGCAGGGTCACGTGCTCGCCGCTGCCGCCGATCATCACCGGCGGTCGTGGCTGTTGCACCGGCGGCGGCTGGATCCGCAGTTCGGCTACGCGGTAGTGTTCCCCCTCGTAGGAGAATCGTTCCGGTCCCCAGACGCCGGGGATGATCGCCAGCGCCTCGGCGAACGCGGCGAACCGTTCCTTCGCCGACTTGAACGGGATGTCGAAGGCGGCGAACTCCGGCGCCAGCCAACCGATGCCGAGCCCCAGCAC
>JACCYK010000300.1 GCA_013696525.1 Chloroflexia bacterium | reverse complement strand
GGGAAAGACCGCGCCAAGCAACGTGACCTGGAACGCGAGCTGTCGCAGGAGGGCGGCGAACAGGCCGTTGAGCTCATAGCAGAAGCCGCCGCGCCGCCGGCGGACGATCTTGTCGAACAGATCCGCGATCTGTAGCGAGATTGGTTGGCCGCGGGCGATATCGAGGTTCTCGAACGGGACGGCGCGGAGATGGGCGAGGTGAAGCCCGGCCAGGGTGGTCGCGGCCGGCCGGGTCGGGCCGCCATACCCCAGCCGGCGCAAGTATGCCGCCGCATCGAGGGCAGCACTCCCCGCCTCGTCGGCAACGATCGTCACCGGCCCCGCCTGGCCGATCACGACCCCGCGGCCGGGGCCGGACAGGGCGCGTTGACGCACTCCAGCCAGTGGCCGGTCCGCACCAGCAGCCGGCCCAGGGCCGGCAGCAGCGTTCGCCGGGACCGGGTCGCCGTGAGTGCCGTCAGGCGAGCCGCATCCGCCTCACGATAGTAGTCAGCCAGACGATATGGGGCCAGTAACTCAGCGCTCAGACGGTCCATCCGGCGGCTCCTTTCCCGAGTCGGCAGCGATGGCTCCCGGCGGGCCAGACGCTGCCAATAAGGCAAGGACCACGATACACCCGGCTCGGCAATAAAGCAAGTATTTGCTTTCTAAATTATCGTGGACGTGGTAATCCGCTATACTCAACATGACCCCATATCGTGGGCGAAGGAGAGCGTATGCTGTCGATACCGCTGCCGAATCCGGTCTTGACCAGCCTGCCGGAGAGCCGGCGGCTCATTCTGGAGCACGTTAAACGGCAGGGGGAGGCGGACGCCGAGGCGATCGCCGGCCACCTCGGGATCACGGTCAGCGGCGCCCGCCAACAGCTCATCGCCCTGGAGCGAGACGGCCTGCTCCGCCACCAGACGGCGCGCCTCGGTCCCGGCCGGCCGAAGCATCTCTACACGCTGACGGCGGCCGGTGACGCCCTCTTTCCTCGCGCCTACGCCGAGCTGACCAATGAGCTGTTGGAGTACGTCGAAGACGAAGACCCGGCCCTGCTGGAGCGGATCTTCGACCGCCGGGGCCAACGCCGCTTGCAGCGGGCCCGCGCCCGGGCCGCCGGCCTGCCCTTGCCCGAGCAAGTCCAGGTGGTCGCTCAAATCCTGGACGAGGATGGCTACCTGGCCGATTTCGAACGGCGGCCGGACGGCGCCTTCGTCATCACCGAGCACAACTGCGCGGTGCTCAGCGTGGCCCAGAAGTACCGCCACGCCTGCTCCAGCGAGCTGGAATTTCTTCAGGCGGCGCTGCCCAGCGCGGCCGTCACCCGCATCGCCCACCGGCTCAACGGCGGCCACGTCTGCGCCTACCTGATCGTGCCGCACGCGGACGCCGGGTCCGGCGAATTCTAACGGCGATCTAGCTCGATGGACCGGTCATTCGATCAAACCAGAACCTTCAATCAACCGATCGCGGGGACCGTCGAGGTTGTGGCTCCTCGAGCCTGGACGCCAATCACGTCAGTCGAAACATGATGCTAGACAGCGGTGACCCCATTCGGTCGAGCCATTCTCTCCATGAAATACATGCCTGGGGCGTTGACGACCTACTCCTCGAATGGCACCGCTACGCGCCCGGCCCGGCGGGAACAGATGTAATGCATGTCCATGATACGTATCAATGGTGTCTCAGCCTTGATTTTCCAGGTGAGTACCGCTATCGAGGAACGCGCTACCCGGTGCCGATTGGCAGTCTGAGCGTCATCCATCCAGGCGAGGCGCATGCGCCGCGAGACCTCGAGGACCGCCACCAGCCATCGTCCTTTCGGGTCCTCTATGCCGCTCCGCGGTTACTCCAGGAGGCGGCTGGCTCGATTTCCGAGCGTCCGTCGGATGTGCCATTTTTCGCTGATCCGGTCATCCTCAACCAGAAGCTCGCCGCCGACTTTCTTGCCTTCCATATCGCGACGGAAGCGCCGGTCACGCGGCTTGAACCGGACACCCGGCTCCTCTTCCTGCTGGCCGCCCTCCTTCGGGATGCCGGCACGGGCTTCAGCCCGCCGAAGACGGGCCACGAACCTGGCGCGGTCAATCGGGTGCGCGACTACCTCGACGCGCACTACGCCGACAACCCATCGCTTGCCGACCTCGCTCACCTGGTCGATCTCAGTCCCTTCCATATCGCCCGTGTCTTTCGCGCCGAGTTCGGGCTGCCGCCCCACGCCTATTTGATCGGAGTGCGCATCTGCCGGGCGAAGGAGCTATTGGCGGGCGGCTGGCCGGCGGCCCGCGTCGCCACGGCGACCGGGTTCTTCGACCAGAGTCACCTTACTCACCATTTCAAGCGCCTCGTCGGCGTCTCCCCAGGACGTTACGCTCTCCGGCGCAAGAACGTACAAGACGAGCGGCAACGTACCCCATAGCCTTCGTGGTGGCGGCGGACGCGATGTAGCTTGCCGCCGAAAAGGAGGCGACGATGACCGATGCGGTAAGCCAGGCTGAGACGCGACTGCCGGGCCAGCAAGGTGAGCGCGGCTGGCGATGGGCTGCCGCGACCCGGCGCGGGGTCCTGACGAGCGCCGCGACCGGACTTGTGCTCGTGGGAGGAAACCTGATGACGAAGAGCGCGGCCGCCCAGGGCGGCACGGCGACACGCGGCCCGGAGCCGGCCGCCGCGATCCAACTGCTGATCGACCGGGCGGCGATTGTCGATGTGGTGGATGGCATCGATCTGGCCGTTGACGCCAAGGATTGGGAGCTGTGCCGTCGCTACTTCACCGGTGAAATCTATGCCGACTTTACCTCGCTCACCGGCGGCGAGCCTGGCCGCATCCCGGCTGATGCCCTCGTCGACGGCTGGCGGACCAACCTCTATGCCGACAAGCTGAGCCACCATATGCGCACCAACCATCGGATCACGGTCGATGGCGATCAGGCCGAGGTCTTTTCCAAAGGCGAAGCCCTCAACATCCTGGCCCGGGGCCTGGGTGACAATCTGTGGCAGGTTTGGGGCGACTACACGCACACGCTCGTCCGCGCGCCAGAGGGCTGGCGCTGCTCGGGCATGACCTTTGTCGTCACCTACGCCCGCGGCAATGAGACGGTCCGCGACTTTGTACCGGAGCAGTGAGCAGCCGCGGAGAGCTGCCCACGTCCATGGACCCGTTGCAACCAATCCATCGAGAAGAGGTACATTGCGATGAGCGCAATCACGCTGCGACCCGTCGAACAGGCTATGGCCCAGGGCGGCGGTGATGGGAGCCAGTACTTCCTGCCCGCCGACCCCGGCGACCTGCTGCGGGCTGACCGCGGCCGGCGGTCGGCCGTCCGCTTCGACAGCGACGGCCTCTCGCTCGCCGGGCACATCTATCGCCCGCCCGCTACTAACGCCAGTACCCGCACCCCCGGCGTCGTCATGTGCGGGCCGATCAGTAGCGTCAAGGAGCAGACGCTGCCGCACTACGCCGAACGCCTGGCAGACGCCGGTTACACCGTGCTCACCTTCGACTCCCGCTCCTTTGGCGAAAGCGAAGGCACGCCGCGCCACCACTATGACCCGAATCAGGTGATCGCCGACTACAGCAACGCCGTCGGCTACCTGCTGACGCGCCCAGACGTCTTCGCGGAGCGCATCGCCGCCGTTGGCGTCTGCATGGGGGGCGGCTACGCGGTTTCGCTCGGTGCCCTCGATAAGCGAGTCAAGACGGTGGTCAGTGTAGCCGGGGGCTATAACATCGGCGGCACCTTCCAACGGATGATGGGGACGGAGGGTTTCGCGCGGTACTTCCGAACGATCAACGATTTGCACCAGCGGCAGCGAGAGACCGGCGAAATTCAGTACGTGCCGACCATTATCCAGGCGCTCTCGGACGATGTCCCGGTGGCCGTCATGCCGAACGAAGAGGCGTTCAGCTACTACGACCGGACGTCAGGCGAGGACGCGCCGAATTGGCTGCCGAACACCATGACCGCGGCCAGCCTGGAGCCGTTCTACACCTACAACGCGGTGGCGCATGCACCGCTCGTCGCCCCGGCGCCGCTCCTCATTATGCACGGCACTCAGGACTTCTTCCTGTTACCCGAATACGCGCAGGCTGCCTATGACGCGGCGATCGGGCGAAAAGAGCTGCATTGGATCAAGACGCACAACCACATCGAGCTGTACGATCAGGATCCGTACGTGTCGATGGCGTGCGCCAAGATCGTCGATTGGCTCGGCGACACCCTTTCAAGCACAAGCTGACCGTCGGCATTCCTTCTCCCTTCCATACCGTAACCGCATCTGGCGACGTCGCCGCATGCCTGTTGCTTCGTCGGAGGGCTCACACCACGCTCCTTGGCCGCCAACGGCTCTTCGCCATCTGACAAGGTGGCGGCCCACTGGTATGCTCATGCTGGCCCGCGAACATGAAGAAAGGAGCCGGCACCATGCGGATCACCGTCCTCGCCGTCTTGTTCGGCGCCCTCCTCCTCGGCGCGGCGCCCCCGATGGCGGCCGCCCAGACCGCGGGGAGCCCGGCCGAGACTCCGCCGGCGTCGTGCCTCAGCCTGGAATCCTTCGCGGTTCCGGCGGGTGACCATCCGCACGACGTGGCGCCGGCGGCGGATGGCGTCCGCGTCTGGTACACCGGCCAAGGCAGTGGCGTCCTCGGCCGCTTCGACCCCGCGACCGGTGCCAGCGAGCGGATTTCGCTTGGCGCCGGCTCCGCGCCCCATGGTGTCATCGTTGGTCCGGACGGCGCCGCCTGGGTCACCGACGGTGGGCTCAACGCCATCGTGCGGGTCGATGCCGAGACGCTGGCCGTGGAAACGTATCCGCTGCCCGCGGCGAGCGGTTTCGCCAATCTCAACACGGCCGTCTTTGACGGCGACGGCGTCCTCTGGTTCACCGATCAGGCCGGGCTGATCGGCCGCCTCGACCCTGCCGAGGGCGTGGTCGCGGTCTGGCCGGCGCCGCGCGGCCGGGGGCCGTACGGCATCGCGGTCACCCCTGCCGGCGATATCTATTTCGTCTCCCTCGCCGGCAACTACCTGGGACTGATCGAGGAGACCGCCGCCGGGATCCAGATCACGGAGCTGGAACCGCCCACGGCCGGCGCCGGTCCGCGCCGGGTCTGGGAGGACTCCGCCGGCGTGTTGTGGATCAGTGAGTGGAACGCCGGCCAGGTTGGCCGCTATGACCCGGCGACCGGGGAGTGGCGGGAGTGGCGCCTCCCCGGCGCTACGCCCCAAGCCTATGCCGTGTATGTCGATGAGCGGGACGATGTCTGGCTGAGCGACTTCAGCGCCAACGCCCTCGTCCGCTTCGACCCCGATACCGAGACCTTTAGCAGCCTCCCCCTACCGGACCATGGCGCCGCGGTCCGCCAGATCCATGGCCGGCCCGGTGAAGTGTGGGGAGCCGAATCGGCCGTCGACAAGCTCGTCGTCGTCCGGATGGCATGCTAAGCGGTCGGGTGAGAAGCCACCCGTGACTCGGATCGAACGGGAACTTCGAGACCATTGCCGGCCTCGTCGGCGGGCTCACCAGCGCGGCCCTCCGGGCGCGTATCGCTATCGGCCGGAACATAGAGCCGGTGGGCGAAGAACTCCACGAGCACCCGGAGCACGGCCAGGGTGGGGACCGCGATCACCGCCCCAAGTAAGCCGCCGATCTCGCTGCCGGCCAGCACCGCCAGAAAAATCAGCATTGGATGGACCCGGACCGCTTCCCCTTGGATTCGAGGGGTGAGAAAATTCCCTTCGAGCTGGTTGATGGCGATGTAGATGCCGACCGTCACCAGCGCCTTCAACGGTGAATCGAAAAAGGCGAAGATTACGGCCGGCACCGCGCCCAGGTAGGCGCCGATATAAGGCAGGACGGCGGTCATCGCGGTCCACAACCCCCACAGCACGGCGTAGCGGACATCGATCACCAGGAGCGCGATCATGGCGGCGACCCCTTGGACCGTGATCGAGATCAGGATGCCGCCGATGTACCGGCTGAGCGACGTGCTGAGCATCTGCCACAGGGCCGCCGCGTCGCCCTGGTAGCGGCGCGGCGTGAGCTTAATGAACCCCGCTCGAAAGCGGCCGACGTCGGCCAGCATGTAGACCGCGACGAAGATGACGCCGAAGATGCCGATCAGGGCGCTCACGGTCTGCGTCACCGCATCGAGGATATTGGCCAGGGCATCCTGGACCATCCCCTGGGCTTGGGCCAGGATCTGATCACGGGTCTGCTGGATGACCTCGGCCGGCTCAGCCGTGGAGAAGCCGCGGTCGCGCAGCCACTGCAAGGCCCGCATCGAGACGTCCTGGAGCTGATCGAGATATTGGGGCGAATTGGCGATCAGCTCCGTTAGTTGAAAGACCAGGACCGGGATGAAGACGAGCAAGGCGATCACGATCAACAACAGCAGGCCGAGCACGGTGAGCAGGATCGCCAGCCGGCGGGTCATGACCCGTTCCAGCAGTTGCACCGGGAAGGAGAGGATCAGCGCCAGGGCCGCGCCCAGGATCAGCAACCGGGGCACGATCGGGGCGGCGTTGATCAGGAACAGGACCGCCAGGATCCCGGCAATGATCAGGATCGTTCGGCCGCGGGGAGATATGGGAATCGGCGTCGGGCCTGGTCGCGATGGGGGTGGGGCGATAGTCATCCAGCTTCCAAGCATCCTGACGAGCTGATGGTACGTGGCACCGGACACCGGTGAGCCGACTCCGGCGGCGTGGCGATCGCCCGGGCGGCGTGCCGCCGGAGGTGACGGGCATTGTAGATCAATCGGGCCGGTGGATTCGTTGCGCCGGGGACGCCCCGTCCCGGCCGTGCCAGGGCCACACGAACGTCGTGACCCCTGGTACCATCCCAATGGTGAAGACCAGCGGTGACGACCGAACCGCGCTGGCGGGGCGCACCATACGCCGAGCGGGAAAGGGGTTAGGATTGGGTGTCTATGATGAGCGACGGGTGAAGATCGTCGCCACCCTCGGCCCAGCGTCGTCGAGTCGTGAGACGCTGACCGCGTTGTTCCAGGCCGGGGTCGATGTCGTCCGCATCAATGCCGCCCACGGCTCGCCCGATGAACGGGCTCAGATGATCGACGACGTGCGCTCGACCTCCGCCGAGCTGGGCCGGATGGTCCCGATCTTGTTCGACTTGCGGGGTCTCAAGATTCGCACCGGCCCCCTGGCAAACGGCGAGCGAATTCCCGTCGCCCGCGGCAGCAAGCTCGAAATCGTCAATACGCCGGAGCCGACGACCGCGACCCGGATCGGGATCGACTATCCAGCCCTGTTCGATGCGATCCAGGTCGGCTCGCGGATCCTGATCTCTGATGGCTTGATCGAGCTCCTGGTGGAGAGCATTACCGGCCACGTCGCGATCTGCCAGGTCGGGCGCGGCGGCCAGCTCCTCGGTCGCCAAGGCGTCACCCTGCCTGGTGCCCCGATCCGGGGCGGCTCCCTGACCGAGGTTGATCGGACCGATCTGGCCTGGGGCCTGCAACAAGGAGTCGATTTCCTCGGCCTCAGCTTCATCGCCGAGGAGTACGACCTGCGCCTGGCCCGCGAGTTCGCCGGCGGCCCCAATGGCCCCGGCCTGATCGCCAAGATCGAGCGCCCGGACGCCCTGGCTAACCTGCGGGCGATCGCCGGCGTTGCCGATGGGCTGATGGTCGCCCGCGGCGACCTCGGGGTGCAGATGGCGCCGGAGCGGGTGCCGCGGGCCCAGAAGGACATCATCAAGGTCGCCAATGAGCTGGCGGTGCCGGTGATCACGGCGACCCAGATGCTGGAGTCGATGATCACGCAGCCGGTGGCGACGCGGGCCGAGACCAGCGACGTCGCCAACGCGGTCTGGGATGGCACCGATGCCGTGATGCTCTCGGCCGAGACCGCGGTCGGCGACTATCCGGTCGAGGCGGTCCTGACGATGGGCCGGATCATCCGCGAGGCGGAGCGGGACGGGCCGATCCGCTCCGAGACCTCGGCCAAGCCGCTGCCGGACCGCGAGCCGACCCAGATCTTCGCCGACGCGATCGCCCGCGCCGCCCGCGAGCTGGCGGAGCAATCGCCGGTCGAGCACATCGTCGTCTTCACGATCACCGGTTCCGCGGTCCGCCGCGTCGCCAAGTACCGGCCGCGGCCGCCGATCATCGGCGTCGCCACCGAGGAGTCGATGGCCCGTCGCTTGAACCTGGTCTGGGGCGTGCGGGCCACGGTCGTCCCCTTGGAGGACGACCCGGACCACCTCTTCCGCATCGCCGGCCGCCAGATCATCGACCTCGGTCTGGCCACCGACGGCACCTACGCCCTAATCGCCGGCTCCCTGCCGATGACCCGCGTCTCCGGCCGCACCAACATGATCCACGTCCGCCGGTTGGGAACGTGAGTCGTACGTTAGCAGTTTGGGCCAACGGTGGTATCGTCCTCGAAGGAAACTCGGGAATAAATCCCCGAGCTACATACACAAACCCGGCTGAAACCGGCTGATGACTGGAAATCCGGCTTCTGTACTGAGGAAACAGCCTCTGATTGAAACAACGAGCATCCTTTAGGAAGGTTTTGTGATTTCAGCTCGGGGCGCCCTCTGGGCCATTCATTCCCGAGCTTGGCCGCGAGACGGAATGACCGTTAGGGTAACAGATTGCCGGCCGATTTACGCCGTAAGGGAGGAGCGCCCGTGCCCCGGTTTGCCGCGAATTTGACCATGCTGTTCACCGAGTACCCCGTCGTCGAGCGGATCGAGCGCGCCGCCGCGGCCGGCTTCGGGGCGGTCGAGATCCTCTTTCCGTACGCCGAGGATGCCAGCGCCTTGCGGGCCGCCCTCGATCGGACCGGGGTGGAGCTGGCGCTCTTCAACTTTCCGGCCGGCGATTTCGCCGCCGGTGATCGCGGCATCGCCAACGATCGGGCGCGGCTGGGCGAGTTCCGCGATGGCGTGGCTCGTGCCCTCGACCTGGCGGCGGTGCTGCGGCCCGGGCGGTTCAACTGCCTGGTCGGCAAGGCCCTGCCAGGCGTTCCGGTGGAGGATCAACTGGCGGTGGCGGCCGAGAACTTGGCCTTTGCCGCCGCGGAGACGAAAGCCGCCGGCTTCGGGCTGGGGATCGAGCCGCTCAACCCGTTTGACGCCCCCAGCTTCCTGGTGCCAACCTCGGCCGCCGCGATGGCGCTGATCGACCGGGTTGGGAACCCCCATCTGCAATTGCAGTACGACTTCTATCACGCCCAACGGGCCGAGGGGAACATCACGCAAACCTTCCAGAAGCTGGCCGATCGGATCGGCCATATCCAGGTCGCCGACAGCCCGGCCCGGCACCAACCCGGCACCGGCGAGATCAATTTCCCGTATGTCTACTCGGTCATCGATGATTCAGGGTATACCGGTTGGGTCGGCCTGGAATATAACCCGCCCGGTGGCACCGAGGCCTCGTTCGGCCCGCTCACCGGCGCGACTGACGAGTCGTGAGTCATAGGTCGTGAGTCGTAATACCAACTTCGGCTAATCACTTGCGTTTTCCTCGGCGTTCACGGGGCCACCGGTGGTAGCGGGTACGGGTCTTGATCGGGCGGCGCTGGTGCGCCAAGGTGCGGCAGCGGGTCACCAGCACCGC
>JACCYK010000293.1 GCA_013696525.1 Chloroflexia bacterium | reverse complement strand
GGACCAAGCCGTGGATGCCTGCCGAAATCTGGAAATCCACCAAGGAGCGAAGGGCTGGTTCGTCGATCGTGTCGTTGCTGAACGGCGTAATCAAGGCGGTGAAGGCACCGGCAAGATGGGTACCGGTCGGTGAGTCGACAGTGCGGGTCATGGGACGTCTCCTAGTCTTCAGCAATGTTCGGGCGCTGGCACCGGGCTCAGGAGGACCGGCGAAGCGGTCGGCCCGAGCATTGCCACGCATCAGGGTGTCGGCTTGCTTGGTTGAGGTAGGCGTCGGCGCCGCCGGTCAACGACCGGGGCGCCTAGGGCTTGGACGGCGCCAGGGGCACGGCTAACGTGTCGCGAAGTGAGCGGTGAGGATGGCTGATGTGTTCCACGCTAAACTCCGAGCGCGCTGGCGGCGACACCCAGGGTCCGGGGATTGGACGGCACACGAGGGACAAAAAAGCCGCCGATCCCCGGCAGGGGACGAGCGGTGTCCGGCTCGTGGTACCACCCCAGTTCGCCATTCCCTCGCGGGAACGGCCTTCATCCGCACGGCATTCGATGCGATGCGGCGGCTCGATAACGGGAGCCGATTGGTCCGGTGGAACCTCCCGCCGCCGCCTACTGAATCGGCGACCAACGCCAATCGTTCGGGGCGGAGCTCCGAGGGCTTATCCGTTGGCGTTCCCGGTCCCGCTTCGCAGCGACTGCGGTTCTCTTGCCCATTCCCGCCAGGGCCTTGTCCTCATCCTCGCTTCGCTCTTCGGTTGTGGTGGCTACGGTAGCAATTGGGACGGCGTCTGTCAATCCTTGGACGGTAGTGGGTTGCCGGGAGGCGGCTTCGGGTTGGGAGGTTCCAGGGTGACAGATCGGCGCCGGGCGCTACCGTGGCCGCCCGGCGCCAATGGTGCGACCGATCATGCTGCCGGTGTTGCGGCGGTGGGCGTCGCAAACGGGAAGTCAATTTCGCCGGGCATAATCCGGGTCGCGAAGACATTGATTGGAATCATGTCATCAAGGAGAACGTTGCCCACGGCGTCACGTATGACGATGTGGCCGAAATCCTCGCCGACAGCGGTGAACGTTTTGTCGTCCTCGCTAACGGTCGCGCTCGCTTCGAGAGTGAAGCTGCCGACGTAGGTGCCATCCGCGTCAGAGAGAGCCTGAAACATGGAGAACCGGCCCGTCTGTTCGTCGACAGGTTCCCACGCGGCGAGGCCCGGTCCTTGGAAGGTCAGTCCAACGACAGGATCGACGTAGTTTGACGCATAGCCGAAGGTCGCCGACCCGTCGGCGTTGAACGTTGTTGGCGTGAAGTCCATTCCCGTGTTCACCAGCCAGACACCGGTTAAGGGGTGGTCCGCGTAGGAGCTATCGTCCGCTTGGGCGGCGGACAGCGGCGATGGCTGGCCGTCCATGATGGCGGCCAGCACAACGATGACAACTGATAGTACCGTCAAGGTCCGTGACATGGCGACTGCCTCCAGTTGCTGAGTAATGACGCTAGGTCGATCCTTCCGGAGGAACACTCCCACCTTAAGCTGTCGAGCGTTTCCCGGCATCAGTAGAACCTACGTATTTCAGCGGCCTCACGTTACCTATGGGAGCTCGTCCGCCAGATGCGGGGCCGGCAGTAGCCCGAGCTCGCGGCCACGGGCCGCTGCCTGGCGACGGGTCTTCACGTCGAGCTTTGCCAGAATGTGGGTGACGTGCGTATTGATCGTACGAAGGCTCACATGCAAGACGGCGGCGATCTCACGGTCGGTGAGCCCGGCGGCAATATGAGCCAGGACCTCGCGTTCGCGCCACGTCAAATCGGATCCGCCGCCTGGAACCGCGGACGACTGGTCCGTTAGGATCTTGGCCAGCGCTGTTTGCGCCTCAGCCGCGGCCTGGCCGATCGACCAGCGGCGACCGACGGTTTGTTCTGATGCCATTCGCCGATCTCCCAATAGGGACGCCAGAGGGCGCAGGCATCGCTCCCGGATGATGCGGTCGCGTGGTGAATTTGGCATCGCGAGATTCAGCGCGACCGCATCGGCCGCCCCACAAAGACGCGCCGCCAGGGGGGCGTCGCCACGAGCGGCGAGGACGCCCGCGGCGACGAGCACCGTACCGGAAACGGTTCTGGGATCCATGCTACGGGCATGGGCATCGAACGCCTCCACCGCGAGGGCCGCTGCCGGAAAGTTGGCTCCCTGGCAGTACCGAGCCGCCGCGAGGTCGGTCAACTGGTCCGCGACGGCCCAGGAGTGCCCAGCCCTCCGCAAGTCAGCGAGCGCCGCTTGACACCGTTCGGCGGACTCTACGTACAAACCGCGACCAAAAGCAATCTTGCCCAGCATTCCGATCAAGACGCCTGTCAGCACGAGGGACATGGCATCATCGGTGATCACGTCATGGACGATCTGCCTCGATTCTTCGGTGAGGGAGACGGCGGTGGGGTACTGCCCTTGATGGTAGGCGAGGAGACTCCCGGTGATGAGCGCGTAGAGCAGGCTATGTTGATCGCCAAGACGCCGCGCCAACGGCAATTCTTCGGCTTGGATCTTGACGGCGGCTTTGAAATCGCCCTGAAACTGGACCAGCGCTATAGTGGCGCTGAGGGCGCGGAGGCGAGCGGACGGCACGATGCCGTGGTCCTTGGCCAGCGCCCGTTCGAGCCATTGCCGGCCCTCGCTATAGAGGCCGGAGGTAAACCAATGTTCAAATAGCGAGCCTGCCAGCATCAACAGCTCTTCGACCTCACCCCGCTGGTCAAACCAATCGAGGGCGGGGCGGGCATTGTCCTGCTCCGCGGCGACCACCGCCATCCGTTGGGCGTCGCCCGGTAGCGGCGGGACGGAGGAGTGATCGATGACAAACTTCAGGAAATGCTTGGCGTGGCGCCGGCGGGCTGGCCCCGTCTCATCATGGGTGGCCAGCCGTTCCAGCGTAAACTCGCGGATGGTCTCGAGCATGCCGAAGCGCGGTTCCCCGGTTACGTTCGCCACCGGTCGATTCAGGCTGTGCGCGAGGAGCGTGGTCACGCTGTCGAGGATGTCCACTTGTGTCCCGGCCGTGGGCACGATCGCCGCGACGGCGGTGAGGTCGAATCCCCCGGAAAAGACTCCCAGATGCCGGAAGAAAACCCGCTCGGCTGGCGGCAGAAGGTCGTAGTTCCAGGCGATCGCGTCTCGCATCGTCCGCAGCCGGTCCGGCACATCCCGCGGGCCGGCGGTCAGCAGCGGCAAACGACGCTCCTACCGGGACAGCAGGGCGGCCGGCGATAGCACCGTGACCCGAGCCGCCGCCAGCTCGATCGCGAGGGGCAAGCCGTCGACCCGGTGGCAGATTCTCGCCACATCGGGCGCATTGGTGGCGGTAAGCCGAAAATTGGCCAGAGCCGCCCGCGCCCGAGCGGCAAAGAGCTGAATCGAATCCGCCTCGGCCAAGTCCGCGAGCGACGTTCCGGCCTCCGGCACCGTCATCGGCTGGATTGCGTACACATGCTCTCCCGCCAGTCTCACCGGAGTCCGGCTCGTCACCAGGACCGTTACCGCTGGAAAGGCATCCAACACCGTGCTGATCACGGTGGCGGCGGCGAGCAGATGCTCGAAGTTGTCGACGATCAGCAGGAAATGCGCGTCCCGCAGCGCGATCACGAGCTGGTCACTCAGTGACCTGCTGCCGGTCTGTCGCACACCCAACGCCTGGGCGATCGCTGGCAGCACCAAGTCCGCGCGCGGGTGCGCGGCGAGCGAGATAAAGGCCGCGCCGTCCGCGTAGCCCGGCTCCAATTCGGCCGCCAGCCGGAGCGCGGCGCGGGTCTTGCCGGCACCACCGGGGCCGGTGAGGGTAACAAGCCGAACATCGCTCCCATCGAGGGGACGCCGGAGCTCGGCAATCTCCTTGGTCCGGCCGACGAAGCTGCTCCGTGGCGCCGGCAGCGGGCCAGAGAGGCGCTCCCGGTCGGTCATGGGTACGATGGGCAACGGGGTAGGCCGCGTGTGATCGACCCGCGACGGCTCTGACATACCCGACTCCGATAATGCGCGCGTGCGATCGGCCTACCATGCGTGACAGGCAACTATGATGGAAGGAAGTCCGCGCTTCGGGATACAAGCTGGGATGGCAAGCGACGATGGTGCAGCGACTGGACCCACCTATCTGGCCGCCACGGCTGGTATTGCAAGGCATTCGCGCTGCTCCGAACCGATCGAGTCACAGCTGACCAGGTCCACGTTGGCGCGAGGGTCATCCTCCCGCGGTAGGAACGGGCCGACCGATCACATCGAGTGCCGGCCGAGTCTAGCAGTTGCTCAGCCGCGGCAGTGGAGACGACGTGCTCGCGGAGCCTGCGACCGGTCATGCTGGAGCATGCAACGAGATGGCTTCCAGCCAGCCGCGTCGGTTCCTCTGCTCTCGTCGTCTCGCCCCCGCACTCGCCTTGATCGGGTCGCCGATGCTTTGATGTTTTAATGACGGGGTGGGACACGGCACGGGCAGCATCAATCAGCCCGCTCGGTCTGGGCCACCGTTCGGTAACTGAGCGTGGCGAGTTGTGAGTGCGTCTTCGCGGGGGTCCAGGCATGGTACACGGCCGGTTGGTGGGTAGGCTGGGCAATGACGTGATTCGGGCCGATCTTTTGTCCGTGATGGCATGACCGCGACGCGAAGCTTGTCTCTCTTGCTCCATCGATCGCTCGCCGCGATCGTTTGTGTCGGCATCATCGTGGTGCTGCATGGGGGAGCGCCGGCCGGGGCGCAGGATGACCGGGCGACGGTGCGGGTTGACGGCCGGTCGGTCTTGCGGGTAGGCCCCACCGATGAGCTGAACGCGGTTGACCGGGCCCGGCAGATTGAGCGGCGGCTGGCGACCCTGCTCGGAGCCCCCGGCGCCCTCGGTCCGGCGCAGGTCGAGCCGGCGGGTGACGAGCGGCTGGTGACGGTCTCCGGCGTTCCAATCGTGACCGTCACCGAGTCGGATGCCGATGACAATCTCAGTAGCGTTGACGCGGTAGCGGCGCAGTGGGCGGCGGCGGTTGATCGCGCCCTCGAACAGGCGGCCGAGGCACGACTCGCTCCCGGCGGCCGGTTCGTGGTCGAGGTGCGCGGCGCGATTGAGGCCGCCCTGGCCCGGCTCTATGAATCGGCGCTCCGGGTCATCCCGCGGGTCCTGGCGGCATTGCTCGTGATCGTGCTGTTTTGGGGGCTCGCGTCGGCGGTGCGCTGGGTGATGCGATTCCTGTTCCGTCATGTCGTGGACGACCTGACGGTCGAGAACCTGATAAAGCAAGTCGCGTACTATGCCGTCTGGATCGTTGGTCTCATCGTTGCCGTCGATGCCCTTGGCCTCGATCCGGGAACGGTCGCCACCGGGCTCGGCCTGACCGGGCTGGCGCTCGGGTTCGCGCTCCAGGACATCATTTCCAACTTTGTCAGCGGGCTGCTGATTCTCACGATGCGTCCGTTTGAGCTCGGCGACCAAATCGTCGTGGGGGAGACGGAGGGAAGCGTCGAACGAATCCAGTTGCGTGCCTCCCAGATCCGGACCTATGACGGCCGCTTGGTCCTCGTCCCGAATGCCGAGGTCTTCACCGCCCGCGTCACCAACAACACGGCGTCCCCGGTGCGACGTGGCAGTGTCGAGGTCCACGTCGGCTTTGACGCTGACCTCGATCAAGCGCAGGCGGTAATCCGCGAGGCGACACGGAGTGCCCCTGGCGTCTTGACCGACCCGCCTGTTTCGGTCCGGGTGCAGGCGCTTGGCCCGGATGACGTGCTGTTGGAGGCGAGGTTCTGGACCGATTCGCGGCGCTCGGACTTCGTGGCAACATCTTCAGCCGTTCGCCAGGCGATTTTGGCCGCCCTGCGAGCGAGCGGCGTGCCGTTGCCGGACCCGAGCCTGCACCTACTCGTTCCGGATGATCCTCGCTCGATACGGGACGACCAGGCCTGATCGCGAAGCGAGCGTTCGGCGGAAACGTCCGCCGACGACATGCCTTCAGCTCTCCGGCTGGCGGGGGCGGTACTGGAGCGCCTCCGCGATCTGGGCCGTGCCGACCTGCTCGACACCGGCCAGGTCGGCGATGGTC
>JACCYK010000239.1 GCA_013696525.1 Chloroflexia bacterium | reverse complement strand
TGATCCGCCGTATCCCCGCTTTGTCTACCGAAACAGTAGACTCCATAGAGTTTAGCGGAAAAGTGGCGAATGTCAACCGGTAGCTCAGCGGCGCGCTCACCGGTTGAGCGACAACCGCGACAGTTGGACGTACACTCTCTGTTGTGAACCAATTCCTGGGGCGGGGAGGAGGCACGGATACCGTGGAACAGAGGAATCAGGCGGCCACGGAGTTTCACGCCAAGCTCCAAGTTGAGGCAGCGACGCTCACTGAACTGATCTCGCAGGACAATGGCGACTGAATTGTAAAGGGATTCATTGATGTGTTCCGGACGGTGTACACCATTTCTGATGATACCAAAGTAGTCTCAAAGCTCGTTGAGCTCATGCTGTTCCCTCGTTTCCAGGCATTCGCGAGCGACAACGATATGACCGTTGTTCTATCTAAGGAACAAAATCATTACCCCGACCTGACGTTTATTGATAAGGAAGGCCATCGCTTCGCGGTAGATTTGAAGAGTACGTACCGCAAAGGTGACAATAGGGTCAACACAATGACACTTGGTGCATTCACTGGATATTTCCGGGCCCGAGCATCGAGCAAGAACATTACCTATCCCTACAATTCGTACGCTGGTCACTACGTGCTTGGGATCATTTACTCCAGAGCGGAAGCGAGATCCGACGAGTTCCAGACTCATACAGTCGACGATCTCGAAGTTATCCCATCTGTTGTTCGTGACTTGCAATTCTTTGTCCAACCCAAATTTTGCATCGCAAAGGATCAGCCCGGGAGCGGAAATACAAAGAACATCGGCGCCGTCGACCGGATCAGCACGCTGATCGACGGTACCGGCCCATTCGCTGAGCTTGGAGAAGGAGTCTTTGACGACTATTGGATGTACTACCTGACGAATGAGATGGCGAAAGCCGCGGAGTTGACCAGCCCACCATATCGAAATCTGGCCACATATCTTGCGTACAAGAGCTTGCCAGTCAAGGAGCCACTAGAGGAGACAACATGACGAGCTTGCCCAGGATTGTCGATCGGGTTGGCGTGCCACCGATCAAGTGTCAGGGCATCAAGACGAAACTCGTTCCCTTCATTGCCAGCAACATCCGCTGGGAGTCTGGCGCGGATGGCCGGTGGATCGAACCCTTTGTCGGCTCAGGCGTTGTGGTGTTCAACCTCCGGCCAGATCGGGCGCTCCTTTCTGACACCAATGAGCACATCATTCGCCTCTACCAGCGAATACAGAATGGCGAGATCACCCAGGCGACCGTGCGACAGTATTTGGCTGCGGCAGCACCGCTGCTCGCGGCTGGCGAAGCGGATTATTTCTATGAGGTAAGAAGTCGCTTCAACAATTCGGGCGACTCATTGGACTTCCTGTTCCTCAACCGATCGTGTTTTAACGGTGTTATGCGTTTCAACAAAAAGGGTGGCTTCAACGTACCGTTCGGCCATAAGCCTGAACGGTTCTCCAAAGCCTACATCACCAAGATCATCAATCAGGTGGGATGGATCTCTCGCCAAATGCATGGCAAAGACTGGGAGTTCAGGGTTTCAGATTGGAGACCCACACTAGCTGAGAGTCAGGCATCGGACTTTGTCTATCTCGATCCACCATATATCGGCCGCCACACGGATTATTTCAACGCCTGGGATGAAGACGAGGCTAGAGATCTAGCAGAAGCAGCACAAACTTCCCCCGCGGGCGTTGCCCTGTCAATGTGGCAAGAAAATCGATACCGACGTAATACGCACCTCGATCAGCATTGGGCAGACTTTGACCGGCGCCTCGTCAGCCACTTCTATCATGTTGGCTCAACGGAGAGTTTGCGAAACGAGATGCTAGAAGCTCTCGTCATCAGGCCCGGCTTCGCGGCCGATGCGACGTTTGTCGAGCACTATCGGATGGCAGGAGAGCAACAGTTGACACTGGCCGGCCTTTCCCCTGAGCTGGTCTGAGGCTCATGATTATGAGGGTCTACCGGTCCTGAAAACGCTGATGTCCTGTACTCAATATCGTTGAGCGAGCCGCGATGACAGGAGCGATTCTTCGAGTCCCGTGCCACTACGGTATGATGCGACGACGTACGGCGGAGCGGATGGCGCATCGGCGCCCACGCTCCCCCTCACCGTCCACCGGGATCATTTCCCGCGGGCCTTGATGACGCGGAGGAAATTGTATGAAGATCGGGGTGTTCACCGTTCTGTTCGCCCAGCGACCATTTGAGGAAGCGCTCGATTACATCAAGGCGACCGGCTGTGAAGCGGTCGAGATCGGCACCGGCGGCTTCCCCGGCACCGCCCACGCCGACGCTGCCGTCCTGCTGGACGATGCCTCCGCCCGCGACAAGTTCAAAGCCGCGATCGCCTCCCGCGGGCTCGAGATCAGCGCCCTCTCCTGCCACGGCAACCCGCTTCACCCCGATCCCGAACGGGCCAAGACCGATGATGCCTCCTATCGCAACACCGTCAAGCTGGCGCGGGCGCTAGGGGTCGAGACGGTGATCACCTTCTCCGGCTGCCCCGGTGACTCCGAGCACTCCCTCCGGCCAAACTGGGTCACCTGCCCTTGGCCGCCCGATTACCTGGAGACGCTGGAATGGCAGTGGACCGAGAAGGTGACCCCGTACTGGACGGACGCCGCCGCCTTCGCCAAGGACAACGGGGTGCGGGTCGCGATCGAGCTGCATCCCGGGTTCGTCGCCTACCACACCGAGTCGTTCCTCCGGCTGCGCGAGATCGGGGGCGAGACGATCGGGGTCAACTTCGACCCATCCCACCTCTTCTGGCAGGGCATGGACCCGCTCGTCTGCGTCCGCGAGCTGGGCGTGTCCATCTTCCATGTTCACGCCAAGGACACCTGGCTCGACCAGCCGAACATCCGCCGCAACGGCGTCCTCGACACCAAGCAGTACACCGATGAGCAGCACCGTTCCTGGATCTTCCGCACTGTCGGCTATGGCCACGACCAGGAGTTCTGGCGGGCCCTGATCAGCGAGCTGCGGCTGGCCGGCTACGACGGCGCCATTTCGATCGAGCACGAGGATTCCTTGATGAGCGTCAACGAGGGTTTCACTAAGGCCGTCCAGTTCTTGCAAGAAGCGATCATCCGCGAGCAGCCCGGTGAGACGTGGTGGGCGTAGCCGTGAGGCACCAGGGATGATGGAATTGTACGTGGCGTCATCTTGGCCAAGCTCGGGAATACATCCCCGGGCTGAACACACAAACCCCCATAAATGGGGCTGATGACTCTGAAGGCGGCCGGTGTTCATGCGGCGAGGGATGCCACAGAGCCGGCTTAAGCCGGGTTCGTGATTTCAGCCCGGGGATGTATTTCCGGGCTTGGCTGATTGTCAACACCCTCTGCCACCACGCCAGAATGAAAGGAGCGCAGCATGGCGGACATCGGGGTCGGGCTGGTCGGCTATAAGTTCATGGGTCGCGCTCATTCGAACGCCTACCGGCAGGTCGCCCGCTTCTTTGACGTCGATCCCAAGCCGCGGATGGTCGCCCTCTGCGGCCGGGACGAAGCGGCCACCACGGCGGCGGCCGAGCAGATGGGGTGGGAGCAGGTCGAAACGGATTATCGCAGGCTGGTGGAGCGGCCGGATATCGGACTGGTCGATGTCTCAACCCCGGGCCATACCCACCATGCGATCGTGCTGGCCGCCATCGCCGCCGGCAAGGACGTGCTATGCGAGAAGCCGCTGGCGAACTCGCTGGCGGAAGCCGGCGAGATGCTGACGGCGGCAAAGCGAGCCGGCATCATCAACATGATCAACTTCAACTACCGGCGGGTTCCCGCCGTCCAACTGGCGAAGCAGATCATCGACGCCGGGCGGATCGGCGAGATCCGCCACTGGCGCGCCGTCTACCTCCAGGACTGGATCAACGACCCCGATTTCCCCCTGGTCTGGCGCCTCCGACGGGAAACGGCCGGCTCCGGCGCCCTGGGTGATATCGCCGCCCACATCACCGACCTGGCGCGGTTCCTGGTCGGCGACATCACCGAGGTCATCGGCACCCTCGACACCTTCATCACGGAGCGGCCGGTGGAGGTCACCAGCGGCGGCGGCGCCGGCCTGCAAGCCACCGCCGGCCAGGAGTTGGGGCCGGTCACGGTCGATGACGCGACGATGTTCCTGGCCCGCTTCGCCAGCGGCGCCACCGGCACCTTCGAGGCGACCCGGCTCGCTCCCGGCCGCCGCAACTACAATGCGTTCGAGATCAACGGCGCCACCGGCACGATCGTGTTCAACCTCGAGCGGCTGAACGAGCTGCAGGTCTTCTTCGTCGATGACCCGGCCGGGCTGCAAGGGTTTCGCGCGCTCAACGTCACCGAAGGGGCCGATCCCTACACCGCCAACTGGTGGCCGGCCGGGCACATCATCGGCTACGAGCACACCTTCGTCCATGTCGTCAAGGATTTGCTCGACGGGATCAAGGCCGGCGTCTCACCGGCCCCGACCTTCGAGGACGGCTTCCGCTGCCAAGCCGTCCTCGACGCGGTTGAGCGCTCGGTCACCAGTCGAACCTGGACGCGGCCCGCCGAGCCGCCGGTCTGAACGCTGCCCGCACCCCAATCCTGAGCGAGAGGAGTCGCTACAGCACGCTGGCCCCGCTGAAGGCAATCTGCCCGTCGCCGGCGGAGGCGCCGCCGGCTGGCGCGATCTCGATCTCACCCCGGGTGCCATCTTCCAGAACTAGCAGATAGCGACCAGGCTCAAGCGGCACATCGGGCACGGTATCGAAGTTAACTTCCCCGGCCCAGCTCACGATCGGCCCCTCCGGCGGCGCCTCATGCTCGATCCGGTAGCGCACCGGGCTCAGCTCATTCTCGTCCGCATCATAGAGCGTGCCATCGCCGCTCACCGTCGCCATCTCGTACCTCCGGTGATCGTGCCCACTGTTCACTGATCTCCGGAAGGACGCAAGGCGCATACCGAGGAGCCATTGATGGCAATCGATCAGCCAGGAAGGGGATCCTTGCCCTCTTTCCTACACCAGTCCAGATAAAATGCACGGACGTTCCTTGCCCACGCATAGTGACCAAGGGTAAGCACGGTATGCTCGCGGCCTCGGCTGTCACTGGAAGGACGCGTCGGTCTTCGAGCCCATGGAGCACCTGAGCCAAACAGATCACCTCAATTCGGCTACCCTGCTCAACCTGGTCAATAAGCCGAATGAGGAAGTTGAAGGCGGCTCTCTCGTCGACTAGCACCTTCGCGCTCTCCGGGCGCGTGGCCCGGAGGATGACGATGGTTTCTGCTTCTCCTCGATCGAGCGCGGGAGCAAGCGTTCGGAACGCCGTCAGCTCTTCAGCCTTCGCCGTTTCAACTCTCAGCCAGCTTTGATCGATTGCCTCCGTGAGCTGCCGGGCTGACCGTATAACCTCGGATCGGACCGTTGCGCTGATAGTGATCTCGGGGTCGAACTGTTGGAGAAGTGGGATCCAACCAAGCTCGCCCAGCGCAATCAGGACAGTCGCGTCAGCAAAAAGCACCGGCCGGCTCGTTCAAGGTTGACGCTTGCGAACGCGGTACTTGCGAATCTCGTCATAGAATTCCGCGGGCGCTAGGTCTCCACGCCGCCGAACTTCTGGCTTGGAGATGATGTCCGCTTCGTACAAATCAAACAGAACCTGGCGGTGACCTCCAAGATCTGTTGGATCATCAAGGCGATGGGCAATCAAAGCGTCCACCGCCCGCTCCAGTTGCGCTTCGAGCGTCTCAATCGAGGCGCGCTGACTTTCCAGAGCAAACACGGCGGGATCCAATAACCAGTCCGATGCTGCTTGACCTTCGGCAGGAGCTGGCTCCGCGAGTGGGGCAAGCGGCGCCGGCGGCACCACGCTCCAGGCTGCCCGCTCGGAAGCGCGGCTCGACCTGACCGCTACCGGTTCTTCTGACCGTGTGGGACGTTGCTTGCTCACACGTTGCCTCCGAACGTGAACTCGTGTCAGGAGAGAAGAATACCAGGAGTTGACACGTCAGGTTCAGGTCCGCTCGGTCGTGGTCAGGCGCACGATCCGGGCTCGCTCGACTTGGGTCAGGCGGGTTTCGGCGCCGGGGGGCGGTTTGCCCAGGGCGGCGCGGAGGGTGTTCGCGTCCCGCCGCTTGATCGCGTGGCGGACTTGCTCCAGCCAGCCGAGGCGGTGCCGGGCCAGGTCCACCCGCGCCCGTTGTTGCGGCGTCAACGCCTTGTCGTCGGCGAAGAGCTCGGCGTCGTAGGTGGCCGAGATCTCGTTGTCGTCGTCGGCCCGCAGGGCCCGGTCCAGATGCGGCCAGGCCAGGGCTCGCTTGACGGTCAGGGTCACCGCTGGCTCCATCGGCCCCAACTCGGACAACCGGCCCGAGAGGGCGAGGGTCGCCAGTACCGTCCGGTCATCGACCGCGATCGCGGCCCGCAGCGCGCGCCGGGTCTCCGCCCGCTCCCGCGCCGCCCGGACCGTCCGCCGCGCGGTCTGGTCTATCGCCACACCGGCTGTTTCCGCCCCCTGGACGGCGGCAATCAGGGCCGCGTCATCGCCCCGCCGCAACGCCCCCGCGATCGCCGATGTGGCGTGCTCGGTGATGAGGGCATGGACCCGCACCGCGGCGGCGGCCGCTCGTGGGTCGGCCTTGACCTCCGGCCAGAGGCGGAGAACGGCGGCGACATCGTTCACATCAAGCGCGGCCCGCAAATGCTCCGCCCCGCTGGTCCGTCGCCGCGCCGACTCAAGCAGCGGCCGCAGCGAATCGGCGGGGTGATATTGGTCGAGGCCGCCTTCGTTCCAGGATCGGACAAACGCGGCGGCGTCCCCCGCCTCGACCGCCGCCCGCGCTTCGTCCAGCCGGCGCCGGCGCTGGATGTCACCGATCCGGGTGCCAAGCTCTCGCCCCGCCTCGCGATCGTCCGCCAGCCCGCTCTCCTGCCAGAAGCGCTCGGCCCCGGCCTCATCGCCCGCCAAAAGCAGGCTATTCAATCGGGTGAGCTTCCGTTGGCGCTCCAGCGGGTCGATCAACGCCTCCCGCTGGCTCCGGGCCGGGGATGGCGGCGATCGCCAGTCCGGCGCCGGGGGTTGCCGGTCAAAGCCGTCGACTCGTGGCAGGATCTCAGTCGCCTCCAACTCCGGCCGGCGGGGCGCGGTCGGCCACGCCTCGGACCGTGTGCGCAGGCGCTCTGGTTGCCAGGCCGACCGCGAACGGCCCCGGTCCAGGCCGGAGCGGGCGCTGACCATCCGCACCTCGGCCACGACCTCGTGCAGCGGCGGCACCTCCGCCACCGGGCCGCCCGCCGCCCGCAGCAGGGTCGTTAGCAGCCGGGCGATCACCGGATCCTCGAGCTCGTGCAGGGCGCGAACCAACGCCGACCCTTCGGGATGGCTGAAATCGCGACCGGAGAAGAGTAGCCCGCCGCCCAGGGTGGTCGGGGGATCGCCGAACCGCTGGCGGAGCCGCGGCCACCGGCTGAGCGCCTGCAACGAGGCATAGATGACCAGCGCTGGAAAGTCGTCGCGGCCGGCCGCCGGCGGCGGCGCCCCGGACGGATGCGCATAGCCGGGCGGCAACGCCTCAACCGCGGCCGACCGGCGCGCGGCGACCCCATCCCGCCAGCTACAGGTATCGTAGTCAACGAGGGCGATGCCGCCGCTGGGCCGCAGCATGACGTTGTCGGCGACGAGATCCCCATGCGTGAACCCCGCCCGCGCCAGCCGCGCCATGGCCACCGCCCAGCCCTCGGTCACCGCCGCCAGCCCCGTCACGTCCTCCTCCTCGCAGGCGCGATCGACGGCGGCCAGCAGGGTCGGTCCCTTGACCCATTCCATGACCATCACCGGATGCCCAACCGACCGGAACTCACTGGCCGGGAGGGAGAGGCCCTCGGGAAAATAGACCAGCCCGCCAACGAGCGGGCCGCCGCTGCGCCGCAGCGGCGCCACCGCCGGATCGGACGCCAGCGCCCGGTAGCGATCGCCGAGGGTGGGATCGAGCAGGCCCGGCTCGCCCAATGGGCAGCGGAGGGCCAGGGCGCCGCCGGAGGGCTGGCTCAGTTGATAGACCACGGCGGTGCGGCCCACGATCCGCCACGGCTGATCCGGCCGGCTGAGCAGAATCGTGCCGCCGCCAAGCCGCTTGACGGCCGGCACCGACCGCCCAATCTGGAGCATGGCGGCATCGAACTGAGCGATTGTCGGCATACGCTTTGATCCGGATCTGACGCGCGAGTGACCGCGGGAAGATGCCGCGGGGAGCCGCATAATGGTACAGTGAGGATGGACACGACGCCGAATGCTCTCCGTCGAGCGTTCTTCTATCGGACGATCCCGACGTCTGTGAGCCAGCCCCGCCCCAGACGTCATCCATCATTCTGGTCGACACCCGCGCGGAAAGGCAGAGGGCAGCGGTGCAACGACGCCGAACACAATTGCCAGAGGAATCCCAAGCGTTACCGGCTGAAATCAGCAACGGCTCGTCCTGGGGCGGCGCCCGCCCGGCGGCCACCGCCACGGCCCGGATGCCGCCATTGCCGGAGCGCTCGGGCCGGCCCGCCTCCCCCCGGCTCGATGGGGCGGATCAGGCCCACCGCCACGCCCTTGCCAACGAGCTGACCGGGATGGCGGACGAGCTGAGCGGCGTCGATCCCCGCTCCGCCGCCCGCCTCTCCGACCTGGCCGAAGCCGTGGCCAGCGAAGCCGGCCGCCAGCGGTGGTCCGATGTCGATCTGCGACGCGCCTTCCAGACCGAACGGCTGGCCAATGCCTACGCGGTGGTCCGCGAAGGCGGCTATGTCTCCGGCGCCATTTCGCTCGCCGACCGGATGCGGAACGTCCTCGTCCTGGTCCCCATCTTCCTGACCTGGTTCGCCCTGGCGGAAGCCTCCCGCGCCTACTCCGCCCAACTCGTCGCCGATCCCAGCGTGGCCGGCCAGTCGTTCCTCTTCCTCTGGGAGCAGGGGTTCGGCGGCTTTGCCAGCCCGCTGGCGCCGAGCTTCTCGATGGTCGCCTTAATCGACGCGGTCCTCATCGGCCTCATCATCGTCTTGACCTTCTACACCCACGGCCGGCGCGAGGCCCGCGAGGACACGATCGACAAAACCGCCAATATGTTCCAGGCCGACCTCGATAACGTGCTGGCCGAAGCGTCGGTCATGCTGGCAAGCGACCGCGGCGGCCGCCCCGAGCGGTTGGCCCTCAGCGTGGAGCGGCTGGCCGAGCGCTTCGAGCGCAACAGCCAGGAGTTGCTTGGCCGCCTCCGGGTCGAGCATGAGCGGTTGGAGCAGATGGCCAACCGGCGCGAGCGGGAATTCTCCGACTTCGGCGTCTTCGCCAGCGGCATGCGAGCCGGGGCGGAAGAAACCCATCGCCTGGTGGTCGAGCTCCGCCAGATCTCCGGCAGCTTGCAGGGCGCGCTCGAAGACCTGACCTCCGAGGTCAGCACCACGACCGATCACCAGCGAACCCTGCTCAGCGCGGTCCAGGGCCTGGAACGCCTCACCACCTCGAATATCCAAAGCGACCAGGCCGTCACCCGCCAGATCGGCAATGCCGCCGCCACCCTGGCCGATGTGGCGGAGAAATCGCTCTCCGGCGCCGACTCTGCCGCCCAAGCGGCGCGGGTCGCGACCGAGGCGGTGCGCGGCATCGGCGAGATCGCGCAGCACTTGGCCACCAGCCAATCCCGGGTCGAATCGGCGCTCGCCAACGAGGTCGAGACCAATAACCGCCTCGCCGACGCTCTCCGTGGCAGCACCGGCGGCGTCTCCGCCAGCACCCGCACCTTGCAAGAGATCGGGGCCGGCCTGTCGCAACTGCGCGACGAGTTTGCCCGGCTCGCCAACCAGAGCGCCGACCAGGCGATGACCCTCCGTTCACTCTTGGACGACCAGGCCGGGATCGCCGGCGACCTGACCAAGGTCGCCCGCGACGTCAGCTCGATCTCGATCGTCACCGCCCAACGGCAAGAAGCGGTCAACAAGGAAGTCTCCACCCTCATCAACCGGATCGAGGGTCTCACGAACCTGCTGGCCCGGGCGACGCAGGCGGCGCCCACGACCGAGTCGTTGGAACGTGCCTTCGCCGGCGCCCTCCGCGGCGAGCTGACGAACCAGGCCGAGCAGATTGCCGCCCTGGTCGAAGGACGACCATCGGGCGAGCCCGACGCCAATCCGCGGCGCGATCCGGCCCGCCTCTGGCCCCAGCGCCGAACTTAACCCCCTCATCCGGGCCACGGTCGCTCGTGACCGTACCCTGACCAGGAAGATACGTGCAGCAGCATCAGCAGCAACGACGGAGAAAACGAAGCCAGGGGGACATGATCGCGCTCGGCGGCTGGGTCTTTGCCGACCTTTTGCTCGGCCTGGCGATGCTCTTCTTTACCGCGAACACGGTCGGCTCCCCGCCGCCCACGCCGACCCCGCCGCCGACCCCGAACCAGCTCGCCACCTCGCAAGCCACCATTTCCGCCCTCAGCACCGAGCAAGCCCTGGCCGCCGCTCAGCAACTGCAAAGCGACGAGGCCGCCACCAGCGCCGCCCTAACGGCGGAAGCGCTCGGTTCGGTCGTCGCCGAATCGGATGCCGCCCTGGCGACCGCCGCCGCCCGCGCCACCCAAGAGGCGCTACGACAGTTCCAAATGACCGCCACCGCCCAGGCTCTCGCCACCCGCGACGCCTTGGGCGCCGATGAGCGGGCCACCGTCGACGCCCTGGCGACCGAGGACGCCCTCGCCGCCGAGGCGACGCTGGCCGCCTTCGCCACGGCGCGGGCGGCGGACGAGGACAATATCGACGAGCTGCAACGAGCCCAAGCCACCGCCGCCGCCCAGGCCACGCAAGAAGCGCAAGCCGCCCAAGCCACCATCTCGGCCTTAGCCACCAACGAAGCGCTGGTCGCCGCCATCGCCACTCAGAACGCCATCACCGGCGCCAACGAGCTGGCAACGGCCCAAGCCGCCGCCGCGATCAATCAAGCGACCGTCGCCTCCCTCCAAACCGCCCAGGCCGGCGCCGCCCCCACCGCGACCGCGCTGGCCGAGCTGGCGGCCGCCAGCTCGCTGAACCCAAACCTCCTCACCGTAGCCATCGAGGTCGACCTTGGGGGCGTCACGACCGGCGATCCTGACGCGATCGCGGATGCCCGCGGTCAACTGGCGGAGATTGTCGCCGGCTATTCGTCTGGCTGCCGGGCAGGCTTCGTCCTCTTCACCGGCAACGGTCCCGACATTGGGTCCGGCGTTGATCTGGCCCGCGCGGTCGATGACCTCGTGCGACAGGAGTTTCCGGATATCTTTGCCGAGGACATGGCGGCCGAGCACATTGCCCAGCCTAACGTCCAGCCGTTTGGCCAGGTGACGATGCAGATCCTCTTCTACCAGGGCTGCGTGCCGCTCGGCTAGCGCGACGACGCGGGCAAGGTGAGACGGTGTCTCTATGGTATCATTTGGGAAGTATTAGATTCCCGGTCTCTGGAGGCACAACGCGTGGCCAACATCCTCGACATTACCGACGAAACCTTTGCCAGCGAGGTGTTGCAGGCCGACACCCCCGTCCTGGTCGATTTCTGGGCCCCCTGGTGCGGCCCCTGCCGCTTGCTCGGCGCCACCCTGGACGAGATCGCGACCGAGCGCGCGGGCCGGGTGAAATTCGTCAAGATCAACATTGACGAGTATCAGGAAAACGCGATGGCGCAGCGGGTGATGATGCTGCCCACGGTCGTCCTCTTCAAGGGCGGCGAAGCGGTCGGCCGCCTCACCGGCGGCGTCCCCCCCAAGCTGGTCAACGACCTGCTCGATCAGCACGTTGACGCCGCCGCCGAGGCACCGGCCGACGCGGAGATGCCGGTCGAGACGGCCTCATCTTAATCTTTCGTACGGCACTTTCCCGCGTTACACGGTCTTCGGGCGAATGCTGGGTAGATCGGCGGCGGGCGCCGTCGCGACGCTTCGATTCCCCTACTATTTACCCGAATTTCGTATGAGCTGCCGGCGGGCCTCATGGTCCGCCGGCCCGGTACGTCGGCTCGGCGTGTCGCCGGTGGTCGCGCTCTGGTTCGTGGCGCCCCGGCACCCACGATGTCTCGTGGGCACCGGGGCCTTGTCCTGGTCCTAGAACAGGTCGGTGCTGGGCCAGTCGGGAATGTCGCGGATGATGTCCCACCCCAATTGATCGAGGTCCGCGTTGACGCGGGCGATGCCGGTGTCTGTATTGGGCCGGGAGTTGGTGAGGAACGCGATCGACCAGCCGTTGACGCCGCGAATCATGATCGAGGCGGTGCCCGGCAGGTCGCCATTGTGCCAGTAGGTCCCCGCGCTGTTGACGATCCAGCCTTTGGCATAGTTGCCGCCGCCCGTGGCGGCCGACGGGGTCACCATTGTCGCCCGCGTGCCGGCGTTGATGATCTGTGGCCGGTTGGGGGAGCCGTCGATGCTGCCGACGAACCGGAGCAGATCGCTGGCGGAGGCGATCCAGCCGCCGTGCGCGTCCATCCGATCAATCAGGAGCGCATAGGGGTCGAACCCTTGAGAGGCATAGACG
>JACCYK010000224.1 GCA_013696525.1 Chloroflexia bacterium | reverse complement strand
CCCCGGAGCTGGGCTGGAAAGGGGACTCGGGAAACCGGGTCTTTGGCCCGACGCATAACCCGTGGCGACACGGCCGCACCGCCGGCGGCTCCAGTGGCGGGGCGGCGGCGGCGGTGGCGGCCGGGTTCGGGCCGCTGGCGCAGGGGAGCGACGGGGCGGGCTCGATCCGCATCCCGGCCTCGTTTTGCGGCATCTTCGGCCACAAGCCGTCGTTCGGGCTGGTGCCGCAGTACCCGGCGAGCGCGGTTGGCGACATCTCCCATCTCGGGCCAATGACGCGCACGGTGGCCGACGCGGCGCTGATGCTGAACGTGATCGCCGGCGGCGATGCCCGCGATCGGTTCTCGTGGACCAGCGGCGTTGACTACGCGGCCGCGCTCGGGGCCGGGCTCCAGGGGCTTCGCGTTGCCTGGTCCCCGGACCTCGGGTATGCCCGGGTTGAGCCGGAGGTACGGGAGGCGACCGCGGCGGCGGCACGAAGGTTCGAAGAACTTGGTTGCCGGGTCGAGGAAGTTTCGCCCGATCTCCCGAATCCCCAAGAGATCATCACCAGGTTGTGGGCCAGCGCGATGGCCGGTTACTTCGAGGGGCGGCTCGATACGGTCCGGGATCTGGTTGATCCTGGGTTGCTGGAGGTGGTGGAGCATGGGCAGACTATTTCCGCCGCCGAACTGATGGCGGCCCAGGGACGCCGGAACACCTATTGCACCGAGATGCTCCGGTTCATGGCGAATTACGATCTGCTCTTGACCCCGACCTTGCCGTCAACGGCGTTCACGGCCGGGGCCGACGCCCCGGACACCGACCGTGACCCCGATGTGCCGATCGATTGGACGCCGTTCACGTACCCGTTCAACCTGACGGGGCAACCGGCGGCCACGGTTCCGTGCGGCTTCAGCCGCGAGGGGCTGCCCATCGGCTTGCAGATCGTCGGCCGCTGGAAGTGTGACTCGACGGTGCTGCAAGCGGCGGGGGCGTTTGAAACCATCGCGCCCTGGGCTGAACTGATGCCCGCGCAGCACGGATGAACCGCCCTGACCCCGGTGGTAAACGGTTTGACAAGTGGCCGGATGATCGCGAAGATAGCGGCATCGCACGTAGTCTCGGAGCGTCACGGTGGTAGCCGGGCAACGGCCGGGGAGACCTCTGGACGGTACGCAAAAGGAGCGCGAACGATGGCAATTGAATCGTACCCAACTCGTCGGACTCGATCGTCGGTGACAGCTGGTTCCGGCCGGCTCGATCGCCGGCGCTTGGTCCAGGGCGCGGCCGCGACGCCCTTCGCCTTCGGCGCGATCGCGGCGCCGTTCGCGGGCCGCCAGGGCCGGGCTCAAGACGTGACGGAGGTTTCGTTCTGGACCCATACCCACCCGCCGATGGTGGAGCTGAACGAGGAGCTGATCGCGGCCTTCGTCGAGCAGAACCCCGACATCGACGTCGCCTATGAAATCGTGCCGAACATGAACTTCGCGGAGCGGCTGCTGACCTCCGTCAGCACCGGCACCGGCCCGGACGTCATCAACATGGATGACAACCAGATGCGGTCGATCTATATCCCGAACGGGTTGGTCGGTCCGGTCGATCCCGCCGCCCTCGGCTTCGGCTCGATGGACGAGTTGCAGGCAGCCTATATTCCGGGCGCGTTTCAGGGGGCTGAGGTCGATGGCGAGATCTACGGCCTGCCCAGCGAGTTCAACGTGACGGCGTTTATTATCAACACCGCCGCCTTTGAGGAGGCGGGTCTTGACCCGGACAGCCCCCCCACAACCTGGGAAGAGGTCGGCACCATGGGCGAGGCGCTGGTGCAGCGGGACGGCGATACCGTCACCCGGCGGGGCTTCGACTTCCTCTACCTGCATGCCGGCTGGTATCACAATCAGTTTGGCACGCTCCTGCTCCAAACCGGTGGCCGGCTGGTCGCCGAGGATGGCACCACGGCGGCGGTGAACGAGCCGGCGGCGGTCGAGGCGCTTCAGATCTGGTACGACATGGTCTATACCTATGGCGTCGCCGATCCGAACATCGCCTCCCGCGAGGCGACCGTACCGTACCAGGACTTCATCGACGGCAACGTGGCGATGTCGTTGATGAACCCGTGGGGCCTGGGCCTGATCACCGCGGAATCGCCGGTGTTCGACAACTACCGGGTCGTGCCGCTGCCGCAGGTCGACCCCGCCAGCCCGGTCAACCCGCTCTACGCGTATTACTGGAGCGTGGTCGAGCAGAGCGAGGTCAAAGAGGACGCCTTTAAACTCATCTCCTTCCTGGCGTCCGATCCCGGCGCCTGGCTGGCCGATGTCGAGTTCATTCAGCCGCGGGCCGGCTGGGACGAGCTGCCGGAAGTGGAAACCTTCCCGTTCTACGATGTCTGGGCGGCGGAGCTGCTCAATGGCCAGTTCCAGCCGGTGGTGCCGAACTCCCAGGAGGTCGACGCGATCGTGATGAGCGCGATCGAGAACTCGATCCTCAACGCCGTACCGCCGCAAGAGGCGCTCGATCAGGCGGCCGAGCAGATCAACCAGGTCTTGCAGGCCGGGTAATGGCGGCTGAGGTGCTGGCTATTTGCTAATGTGGGACGAGGTGGCCCGAGCTGGTCGAACTACCTCGTCCGCCGCCATAGAGGCATCGTCTCATGACATATTGGACAGCGGGCCGGGGAACTGTCGATGGCGATCAGCTCAGCTAGCCTCCGGCCGCGGGCCACGCTGTCACCCCGGCCGTGGTATCGACTGACGTACACCCAGAAGCGGGATCTCTGGGGCCTGGCCTTCGCCTTGCCCGCCCTGGCGTTCTTCCTGGTCTTCGCCATCGTGCCGATCGCTCGCACCTTCTTCATTAGCTTTTTCGACTACAACTTGCTGACGCCGGCCACGTTCGTCGGCCTGCAAAACTTCGAGTCCTTGGCGAGCGACGCCCGGTTTCAGATGGGGCTGGGCCACAGCTTTCTCTATGTGGCGATGACCTATATCCCGGTCTGGATTTTCGCCCTGGGCTTGGCGCTGGCGCTCAACGCGAAGATCAGGGCGCGGACGCTCTTCCGCACCATCTACTTCCTGCCGGTGGTGATGAGCTGGGCCGTGGTCTCGGTGATCTGGAAGTTGATCTTTCACCGCAACGGGCTCGTCAATTCAGTGGCGCTGGCGCCCCTTGGCATCCCGCCCCAGAACTGGCTGACCGATCAGAATCTGGCAGCCGTCGCGATCACGGTCATGAGCATGTGGAAAGAGGTCGGCTTCTTCATGGTTGTCTTCCTCGCCGGGTTGCAAGCGATTTCGCCCGACTACGTCGAAGCGGCCAGAGTGGACGGCTCCAACCAGTGGCAGGTGTTCCGGTTCATTACGCTGCCCTTGCTCCAGCCAACGATCCTCTTCGCGACCGTGATCGGCTTAATCACTGGCTTGCAGGTCTTCATTCCTCAGTTCGTGATGACCAACGGCGGCCCGGTCAATGCCACCCTGGTCGTAACCCTCGACATCTATGAGACCGCTTTCGTCTTCCTGCGAATGGGGAAGGCGGCGGCGATGTCCGTGGTCCTCTTCGTCATCATCGCGATCATCACGCTGGTCCAGTTCCGGCTGTATCGTAGTCGGGCCTATGACTCGTAGGGGACGACACTCGTGGCTTCAATCTCGATTGAGCAAACCCGGAACGAGGGGCGGCGCCGGTTGCGGCCGGGACCGCTGATCCTCACCATCGTCCTGGCGATCGGGGCCGGGATCATGGTGCTGCCCTTTGTCTACATGATCTCGACCTCGTTCAAGTCCACGCGCGAAGTCTTTGTCGTGCCGCTGCAATGGATCCCGGAGCTATTGCGTTGGGATAACTATACGAC
>JACCYK010000221.1 GCA_013696525.1 Chloroflexia bacterium | reverse complement strand
GACCTCGGAGCATCTCGAGCTGGCGGCGTTCGCCGAGGCCCGTAGCGCCGGCCCGCCCTCGTTTAGCATGGAGTGGCTCTGGTCGTCGCCAATGGACGTCCTGATCATTTTCGGCAAGATTATTCCGAACGCCGCCTACAACGGGGACAACGCCGACCTGAACGCGGCGTTCGAAGCCTGGCAGAGCGCCGCCACCGACGAGGAGTTGCAGGCGGCGGCAAGCCAGGCGCAGCTCATCTGGGCCGAGCAGTTGACGAAGATTCCGGTCGTCACCTCGAATGCGGTGTGGGTGAACCGGACGAATGTCCATGGGTTCCTGCCGTCGCAGACGATGCTCTACCCGCTATTCAACGACATCTGGATCGAGCAGTAGGTGTGTTTCGGGCACCGGCGGCCGCGGCCGCCGCCGGTGCCGCCGCGTGATCATGGCCCGGCGCCGGACGCCGCTCCGGACGCCTCGCCCAGCTTGGTTCCCCCATGACTCGAACCGTCGCCTACCGCTCGCTCTACGCGCTCGTCATCCTCCTCATCGCCTCGTTTGCTGTCTTCTACGGGATGCGGCTGGCGCCCGGCGATGTCGCTGACGTGCTCGCCAGCCACCCGACCGGGCAATTGACCGCCGAACGGGTGCGCGAGGACCTGGGCCTGAACAAGCCGATCCTGGTCCAGTACGCGACCTATATGGGTAAACTGCTGCGCGGCGATTTGGGCTTGTCGCTCATCAACGGCCAGCCGATCCTGACCATCCTCGAGAGCTCGGCCGGCTACACGCTCAAGCTCGCCGCCGTCGCCGCCCTCCTCAGCCTCATCATGTCGATCCCGCTCGGTCTGTTGGGGGCCTGGAAACGCAACTCGAGCTTCGACCAGGGAACGATGCTGATCGCCGTCCTCGGCATGGGCATCCCAAATTTCTTCCTCGCGATCCTCCTGATCCAGGTCTTCGCCGTCTGGCTGAAATGGCTGCCGGTGGCTGGCTACGAGACGCCGCAACACATCATTATGCCGGCGATCGCCCTCGCCGCCGAAGCAATGGCGATCAATCTGCGGGTTGTCCGCTCCTCCGTGCTGGAGCAGCTCGGCCTCGATTATGTACGAACGCTCCACGCCAAAGGCGTGTCTGACCAGCGCATCCTGTGGCTGCACGTCCTACGCAACGCGTTGCCCCCAATCGTGGCCCTGGCCGGGGTCTTGATGCGTACCCTGCTCGGCTACACCCTGATCGTGGAGACCATCTTCCGCTGGCCCGGGCTTGGCTATCAACTCGTCAACGCGGTGCTCAAACGCGATTACACCGTGGCCCAGACGCTGGCGATCCTCCTGACGGCGGCCGTCATCCTCTTCAACCTCCTGGCCGATCTCGGCCAGCAATGGGCGGATCCGCGCACCCGCCGGCAGGCAGGGGCCGGATGACCGCCATCGAGGCCATCGGCTACGAGCTGCCCGCCGAGCGGACGCCCGGCCGCACCTGGAGCGACCGGTTGGCGCCCCTGTGGGCCAACAAGCTGGCGGTCGTGGGGGGAGTCATCACCCTGTTCTTCCTCATCGTCGCCGCTGCCGGCCTGGCGGTTATGGTCGTCCCCGGCTGGTCCGATCTGTATGTCGATCAGCGACTGCGCCAGACCCTGGTGTGGCCGCTCCAGGACGGCTTCGTGCTCGGCACCGACAACCACGGGCGCAGCCTGGCCTGGCGGATCGCGGCCGGCACCGCGGTCTCCCTCTTCATCGGCGTGGTGGTGACGCTTCTCTCGATGACGCTCGGCATGATCCTCGGCGCGGTCGCCGGCTACGCCGGCGGCGCCGTCGATCGCCTGATCAGCGGCATGATCGACCTGGTCTGGGGGTTCCCGGTCATCCTGGTGGCGGTGATCTTCGTCGGCCTGGTCGATCCCGGCCTGACCGCGGTGATCCTGGCTGTCAGCGTGGTCAACTGGGCCGGCTTCGCCCGGATCGTGCGGGCTCAGGTCCTGTCGTTGAAGGAGCGAGCCTTCGTCGAGGCGGCGCGGGCGCTCGGGGTGCCGGGGTGGAAGATCGTCCTCCGGCACCTGGTGCCCAACATGCTGGGCACCGCGCTGGTGATGGGGTCCTACTACATCGCGGTGACCGTGATCGCTGAGGCTGGGCTGTCGTTCATCGGGCTCGGGGCACAGCCGCCGACGCCAAGCTTGGGCCAGATGATCGCCGACGGCCGCAACTTCCTCTACGGCAACCCCTGGGCGGCGCTGCTGCCGGGGATTACGATCGCCCTGATCGTCCTGGGACTCAACACCCTCGGTGATGGACTGCGGGACATCTTCGACCCGCGACTGAGGCGGTGGTAGCGGCATGGCACGCTCATTCCCGGCTCCAGTGAGCCTGCATCAAGGGGCGGCGGACGCGGGTCCCCCACTGCTCGAGGTGCGGCACCTGGTGACCGAGATTCAATCGCGGCAGCGGCGGCTCCGGGCTGTCGACGGCGTCTCGTTCCAAGTGCGGCGCGGCGAGATCCTGGGCCTGGTCGGTGAGAGCGGCTGCGGCAAGTCGATGACCGCGCTGTCGCTGATGCGCCTGCTCCCGCCGGCGGCCACCATCGCCCAAGGCGAGGTCTGGTTCGACGGGCAGGATCTGCTCAGGCTGAGCCCGAAAGCGATGCGCCGGATCCGCGGCCACCGCATGTCGATGGTATTCCAGGAACCGATGACCGCGCTCGATCCGGCATTCACGATCGGGTCCCAGATCACCGAGGTGATCCACGCCCACGGCACTGACAGCGCCGCGGCGGCGCGGGCGCGGGCAGCGGCGATGCTCGACCGGCTCGGCATTCCAAACGCGGCGCGGCGGCTCGATAGCTACCCGCACCAATTCTCCGGGGGCATGCGCCAGCGGGTGATGCTGGCGCTGGCGCTGGTCATGAACCCGCAATTGCTCATTGCCGACGAGCCGACGACCGCGCTGGACGTCACGATTCAGGCCCAGATTTTGGACCTGGTCGCCGATCTGCGCCGTGAGCTGGGCCTGGGCGTCGTCCTGATCACCCACAACCTGGGCGTCATCCACGAGATTGCCGACCGGGTCGCGGTGATGTACGCGGGCGAGATCGTCGAAATCGGCAGCGTCGCCCGCATCTTCAGTGATCCTAAGCACCCCTACACCCAGGGGCTGCTGCGGAGCATGCCGTATCTGTACGAGCGGCGCCCGAGCCTGCATGTCATCGCCGGCCGCGTGCCGGATCTGGGGATCATGCCCCGGGCGTGCCGTTTCGCCGCTCGCTGCGCTAACCGGATCGACCAATGCACGGAGACCCATCCAGAGCTTCGGGAGGCAGACCGCGATCATGAGCTCCGCTGTTACAACCCGACCCCGTTCGCCCGCTGAGCCACTGCTGGCGGTGGCTGGCCTCAGCAAGCGGTATCCGATCGCGACCGATTTCTTTGGCCGGCCCACCGCTTGGCTGCCGGCGGTCGACGATGTCTCGCTCGAGATCCGGCGCGGCGAGACGCTGGCGCTGGTCGGGGAGTCGGGGTCCGGCAAATCGACCCTGGCCCGCCTCATCCTCCGCCTGATTCCGGCCACCGCCGGCACCATCCGCTTCGACGGGCAGAATGTGCTGGCGGCGCGTGGGAAGCGCCTGCTCGCCTTTCGCCAGCAGGCCCAGATCATCTTTCAGGACCCCTTCGAGTCGCTCGACCCCCGGATGAAGGGAGCCGCGATCGTGGGCGAAGGGATGGACCACCTCGACCTCGGTAAGGATGCGCGGCGGCAACGGGTGGCGGAGCTGTTGAACCTGGTTCACCTCCCCGCCGACGCCGCCGACCGCTTCCCGCACGAATTCTCCGGCGGCCAGCGACAGCGGCTCAGCATCGCCCGGGCACTGGCGGTCGATCCTTCGTTCATTGTCGCCGACGAGCCAGTCAGTGCCCTCGATGTCTCGATGCAGAGCCAGGTTCTCAACCTGATGCGCGAGCTGCAAGACCGTCTCGGCCTGACCTACCTCTTCATCAGCCACGACATGAGTGTCGTCCGGCATGTGGCGGACCGCGTGGCGGTGATGTATCTGGGGCGGGTGGTCGAGATCGCGCCCGCCGACGAGTTGTTCACCAACCCGCTCCACCCCTACACCCAGGCGCTGCTCTCGGCGGTGCCCTCGTTGCTGACCGGTCGCCACACCGAACGGATCCGCGTCACCGGCGAGGCGGAGCCGCTCGGGGGCGAGGCCGCCTGCCGGTTCGCCAACCGCTGCTTCCGGCCGCTCGAAGTTTGCCGCCGGCGCGTGCCGCCCCTGACGCCGATCGCCGGCAACCCGGACCACCTGGTCGCCTGCTTCAATCCCGCCCCGCTGGATCGAGCCGGGGTAGTGGCATGACGATGACGCTACCCCCGGTAGCGGCGGTCGAGATCACCGCGGGTGACGGCGCGATCCTGCGCGGCCAGCTCTGGGCCGGCACCGCCAGTTGGATCGTCTTGCTGCACGACCAGGGGGAGGGTGAGGACCTCGACCGCTGGGCGCCGCTGCTGCCGCCGCTCGCCGCTCGCGGCTGGTCTGTCCTGACCGTCGATCTCCGGGGCCACGGCGCCTCCGACGGCAACTGGGATCCCGCCCAGGCCGGGGCGGACGTGGCGACGCTCGTCAGGTTCGCCCGGGTCCAGGG
>JACCYK010000214.1 GCA_013696525.1 Chloroflexia bacterium | reverse complement strand
GTCACCGGCACCTCGTAGATTGCGTTCATCAGGTAGCCCTTGGCGTTGAAGGGAACCTCGTCCGGCTGTTGGAGGGCGATCTGATCGGTGGCGCGGGAGCGCAGGGTATGCTCGCCGGCGGCTGCCTCCCACGGGAATTCAAATCGAACCCACGAGGCCGGCCCCGCTTCCTCGGTGATCGTGGCCGCTTGCCAATCGCCGCCGTCAATGCTGACCTCGACCCGATCGATCCCGGCATAGCCGGACCAGGCGAATCCGGAAATCATGTGCTCGCCGGCGGTCACGGAAGCATCCGGCACCGGGCTGGTGATGACCGATTTCGCCGGGATCTCACGGACCGGCCGCAAGACCGCTCCATTCGGGTCGATGAAGACGTAGCTCTCGGTGTTGAAGCTACCGTCAAACGGGCGGTCGATCAGTTCCAGGCCGGCAATCCATTTGGTCGAGGCGATGCCGCCCCAGCCGGGGACGAGCAGGCGGACCGGGCCGCCATTTGGTTGCGGCAAGGCTTCGCCGTTCATCTCCCAGACCAGCATCACGCCCGGGTCGAGCGCGTGGTCAAGCGGCAACCCGCGCTGCATCTCCGGGAAATCGCCGCCGGTCGAGACGACATCGACCACGCCTTCCTGCACGCCCGCCTCGTCGAGCACGTCGCGCAGCATGACGCCCGTCCACTCCACGTTACCGATGGCGCCGTTGCCCCATTGGGTGCCTTCCGCCTGCTCGCCGTCGGCGGCGAAGCGGGAGCGGCTGTTGCCGGAGCATTCGAGGAAGGCGGTGAGGGTGTGGGCCGGCATCGCCTGGAGGTCGGCCAGGGTCAGTTCCAGCTCGGTCTCGACCAGCCCGGACACCGAGAGCCGCCACGCTGCGGGGTCAATGTCGATGGAGACCGGGCCGTTCGAGCGAATGAAAAAAGCCTCATTCGGGGTCAGAAACTGGTCCATCAGGTCGACCGGCGTCTCAAACGTGGTGGTGCCATGCTGAATCAGTTGCGGATTTTTCCCCAGCGACTCCAGGATTTCATTCGGCGCCGGTGTCGCCTCCTGAGCGGCCGCCGGCGCGCGCAACACCGCGGCAATCGCGGGGGCGGAGAGCCCCGCCGCCGCCAGCCGGGCGATGAGCCCACGCCGGCTAAGCTGGGACACCGCTTCACTCGTGGTTGATCGAGACCTCTGCTTCAGCATCATGTGCTCCTCACGCGCCCGCTCGTTTACCGGCACCGGCTCAGCCCGCTCCCTCCCGACTTGAGTCGTCCAAGCCGGCGCGAAGGGACGCGGGTTGCTTCATGTCTACCCCAAGTTCGATGCCAAGCCGCGGACCCGTTGTCTGGAGATTAGTCCGCGGCCCGTGATTCCGGGGCGCGGGCGGGAGGGGTTGACGACTGCCGGCCCGCTTGGTTGAAGAGGCCGCCGAGGAGATCGATCGGGATCGGGAAGACGACGGTGGTGTTCTGCTCGTTGCCGATCTCGGTCAGTGTTTGCAAGTAGCGGAGCTGAATCGTGACCGGGTTGCGGCTGATGACATCGGCCGCGTTGGCCAGTTGCTGGCTGGCCTGGAACTCACCCTCGGCATGGATGATCTTGGCTCGCTTCTCTCGTTCCGCCTCGGCCTGGCGCGCCATCGCTCGTTGCATTGACTCCGGCAGCTCGACATCGCGCACCTCGACAATGCTGACCTTGATCCCCCACGGCTCGGTTTGCTGGTCGATGATCCGTTGCAATTCGAGGTTGATCTTCTCGCGTTCGGACAGGAGATCATCCAGCGCGCTCTGTCCCAGCACCGATCGCAACGTGGTCTGCGCGATCTGCGAGGTGGCCCGTATGTAATCGGCGATGTTGACGATGGCCGCGTTCGGATCGAGCACCCGGAAGTAGGCGACCGCATTGACCCGGACCGTGACGTTGTCCTGGGTGATCACCTCCTGCGATGGCACATCCATGGTGATGGTCCGCAAGTCGACCTTCTGCATGCGTTCCACGAAGGGGATCAGCAGGATCAGGCCAGGACCGCGGGGACCGACCAGGCGGCCGAGGCGGAAGACGACACCTCGCTCGTATTCCTGGACCACTTTGACCGCGGAGAAGAGCACGAAGAGGACAAAGACCACGATGACCACGACGACTGGAAAGAGTGAATCGAACAACACGCGAGCCTCCTCAATTGTTCGCCGCGGGACGCGGCGAGCCGGCGCGATGGCGGCGCCTGTTCCTATGTGCCCTCGACCCCGGTGGGGGCGGCGGGGACCGCCGGCGGCCGGTCGTCGATGACGACGACGCCGGCGCTCGCCGCCTCGGCCGCGGTCGCCGGCCGCACGATCAGCCGGAGCGCATCAATCGCGGTCACGGTCACCGGGGTGCCGGCCGGAAGCCCCTGCTCCGCTCGATCCTGGAGCGACGCTTGCCAGAGCTCGCCGGTGGCGAAGATCATGCCGTCCGGCGCGAGGGGTTGGCGGACGACGCCGATCGTCCCGATCATGGCCTCGCGGCCGGTAACCGGACGGCGGAAGGCGGATGTCATGACGGAGCCTCCGATGAAGACGAAAAAGCCGATGAGCAACGCGGTCATCGTCCAGATGATCGCCGGCGCGATCTCGAAACCGGGCACGTTGCCGCCGACCAACAGGTGGGAGCCGAAGACAAAGGCAATGATGCCCCCGATCGTCAGGGTGCCAAAGGACGGCAGGAACAGATCGAGTGCGAAGAGGAGAAAAGCGAACCCGATCAGGAGCAACCCGGCCCAATTGACCGGCAGCGTGCCCAGCCCGTAGAGGGCGACGAGGAGGCTGAGGCCGCCGACGACGCCGGGGAAGACCGCGCCCGGATTCGAGAGCTCGAGGATCAGCCCGAGGCTGCCGAGACTGAGCAAGATATAGGCGATGGTGGGATCGGAGAGGAGGTGGAGCAGTTGATCCAGCCATCCCATCTGGACCTGGCTGGTTTGTGCCCCCGCCGTTGCCAGGGTGACCGGCCCGGACGCCAGCTCGACCGTGCGCCCGTCGATCTCGGTCAGCAATGTCTCCAGGTCAGCGGCGACGAGATCGATCACGTCGAGCCGCAACGCCTCCTCGGCGGTGATGTTGACCGCTTCGCGGACCGCTTGCTCGGCCCACTCCGCGTTTCGATTCCGCAGCGTCGCCAGGTTCTTGATTTGGGAAACGGCATCGTTCGTGATCTTGGCGGTCATCGTGTCGTCGTCGCTGACCGTTCCCGACTCCCCGATGAGCACCGGGGAAGCGGAGCCGATGCGGGTGCCGGGCGCCATCGCCGCGATGTGGGCGGCATAGGTGATGAAGACCCCGGCGGACGCCGCCCGTGCCCCGTTCGGCGCGACATGGGCGATGACCGGAACCTCGCTCGCCAGGATCGAGTCGATGATGCTATCCATCGCGGTCGTCAAGCCGCCCGGCGTGTCGATCTCGAGCACGACGGCGACCGCGCCGTCCGCCGCCGCCCGCCCCATCGCGCCCTCGACATATCTCGCCATGGGTGGTGTGATCGCGCCGTCGAGTTGGATCACCGCGATGTCTGGAACTTGGGCCGAGACCGCTGGCGCGACCGCCGCCAACGCCACACCACAGAGGAGCAGGAAGAAAGCGACCACACCGCCGCCATGCTGGATTGCTGGGGGCGAGCGGCGCTTAGGCGCGGCGGGCATTGGCGGCCTCCGAGTTCATCATCCTGGCGAAGTATACGTTGGCGGCCAGGGGCAACGCCGGGGATGGCGGCACGCGGGGTGCGTTTTTAGAGCCAGCGGCATCCTGCCATCGGCCGCTGGTTGGGTTGACGCTATCGGCGTGGTGATCCCGCCTTGGTCCGGGGCGCGTAGTACCCGGCAGAACGACCGCTGGTCGTGGACGTGGCAAGCGTTGTGACACTTTTGTGAAAGATCGGCCGCATCCCGATTACAACCCGGCGGTAGGCTGATCGTGTGAACATAATGTCCGGTCCGGAGACGCGGCGACGGCGCCGGTTTCCCGCCGTCGAAGGGGAGTTCGAGTGAGTTTCATGCCCATGCCGATGATGGTCGGCCAACGATTTCGCCAGCTTGACGGCCGCGACCAGGAGCAGGAAGTGACCGTGGTCCGCCTCGACGAAGATGCGATGGGGTTTCGCCGTGTCGTGTTCCAGGCTCCTGGCGGCCGCGAGATCCACGCCTACGCGCCACAGATCGAGGCGGCGGTCGCCGGCGGTCATTTGAGCCCGGTAGAAAACCTGTTCGGCGTCACGATCCTTGATCGCCATCCGGTCGAGCAGCTGGCCAGCTAATCGTCGGATTGACGACGCGTTGGAATAAATTCCGCGCTGAGCGCCACGAAGCCCCTTCAGGACGGAGGACGAGGCTCCTCATCGTCCGTCAACTCCTCTATACATCGCTGTAGAAAAAAGCGCCGGCTTCACGCGGGCCAAGTTTCGATTCCCATACCTATCCAGCGGTAATCAGCCGTCGTGGACTGCCGCTCGTGGCCGGTTGGCGGCCAGCGAGAAGCGCTGCCATGCCCGAAAACGAGGGCAGGGCCAGACGCCGCGCCCGAACCCGTAGGTTCATCGGGAGTTGGGGTTGAGCGACGGTCGCTGGCGCCGGGGCCGCCGCGCCGCGCCCAACCTCGACGATGGTCAGTGGACGCTCCGGCGGCGCCAACCGGCGGCGATTGCGATCAGGTTGACCGTACCGGATCGAGCGATGTTCGGCCACCAGCATTCGGGGGTCAATGCCGCGATCCAGGATGCGTAGGGCGTAGATGCCGACCAGCCCGTCGCGGGCTGGGTCGCTGCCACGATAGCTCGTCGTCTCGGTGGTCTGATTTGGAGCGACGCTGACGGCTGGAGTGGGTTGGTCCTCGGCCACGGTTGTCCCCTTCGTGTTCCCAATTGATTGCCAGCGGCGCGACGGGAGCGAATAGACGGGGAGCGCCGCAGCGTGTACGTACACTGTGACAGCATAGCAAGGGCGTGGCGGCAATGCAACGCTGGTACGTCTCCGGCAGGTGGCATTCGCGGTCGCCATGCAGCGCCCGATCGGTTCGACGCCCGGTTGGACGGACCTGTTATGTACGCGGCTGATCGATGTCGCGCGCCGCGAGACAGCATCTTGCCATCGTCGCCACTCCACCTCGTTCAGCCCACTTGCCGCGTACGTACGTGGTTTCTCAGCACATGTTGTAGCGATCAACAATGTTGTTGATGGACCGCGCCCGCGAAGTCAGCGTTTCTTCTTGCAGGCACCGCATCGACAAGATGTGGTCGCTGTCTGTGATAATGCGTCTGATCGCCTACGCCGTGCCCGTTCGATTAAGAGTTGAGGATCGGTATGTCCGTCATCGACCACACGGGTCTCAGGTTGCCAGCCGGTCTGGCCAGGCGGACCGCCGCCTATGGGCCGTCGTTCTGGGCCGGTCTTGACTCGTTGTTTGGCCTCCATCCGGACATCATCTATTTCGGCGGCGGGGTTCCATCCCAAGAGCTGATCCCGGTCGAGCGGCTCCGGTATGCCTCCGACCTGGCCTGGGCCGATGCGCCGGCCGCCCTCGACTACGGGGAGGTGGCGGGGTATCGGCCTCTCCGGCACCTGATCGCCGACCGGATGACGGCCCAGGGGACGCTGGTGGATGCCGGCCAGGTCGTCGTCACCAACGGCAGCCAGCAGGCGATCGACCTCGCCGCCCGGCTGCTCCTCAACCCTGGTGACGCGGTGGTGGTTGAGGCCCCGACCTTCATCGACGCCATCCGCTCGTTCGCGGCGTATGAAGCGACGTTCCTCGAAGTCCCGGTCGACCAGGACGGGATGCGGATCGATGCCTTGCGCGAGGTCTTACGCGGGGCGGCGATTCCGCCGAAGCTGATCTACACCATCCCCACCTTCCAGAATCCCTCCGGCACCAGCCTGTCGCTCAGCCGCCGGCACGAGTTGCTCGACGTGGCGCGGGAGCATGGCCTGGCCGTGATCGAGGATGACCCGTATGGGGAGCTCCGCTACGATGGCGACCCGTTGCCCAGCCTGCGATCGCTCGATCCCCATGTCATCTATCTCGGCACGTTTTCCAAGACTATCGCGCCCGGCTTACGGGTCGGTTGGGTGGCGGCGCCGGAGCACCTGCTCGAGCTCTTCCGGATGGCGAAGGAGGGGACCGATATCCACACCGCCCGGATCGTCACCCGCACGGTCTTCCACGCCGCCGAGGGGTTCCTGGACGATCACGTCGCGGGCTTGCGGGCGGTCTACCGGGCGCGGCGCGAGGTATTGCTCGAGACGCTCGCGGCTGAGATGCCGGCCGGACTCCGCTGGTCCAGGCCGGACGGCGGGTTCTTCGTCTGGGTCGAATTGCCAGAAACAATCAATGCCTCGGAGCTGCTGCCGATGGCGGCCGCGAACGGCGTTATTTTCCTGCCGGGCTCCGGGTTCTATCCGAACCCGGCCACCGGCGGCAGCCACGCCCTCCGCTTGAATTTCTCCGCCTTGCCGGAGGATCGCATCCGCGAGGGCATCCGGCGATTGGCCGCGGTGATCCGGTAGGTCCGACCTCGCGGCGGCGGGCGCTGCACCGCTCCGATCTGCCAACGTTTCATCCGCGATCCGGATCAGATCGTTAGCAGGCCGCGGCGGGTGGCGAGGGTGACGGCTTCGGTCCGGCTGCCGGCGCCGAGCTTGCCGAGGAGGGAGCCGACGTGGAACTTGACCGTATGCTCGCTGATCCCGAGCTCCCGCGCGATCGCCTTGTTTGGCAGGCCCGAGGCCACCAGCTCCAGCACCTGTCGCTCGCGGTCGGTCAGGCGATCGGGTGAGCCGACGAGGGTCACGCCGGCGGGATCGGCCGCTGGCGCCGGCCGGAGCCGGACGCCGGCGATGACCGGATCGATGATCGTCAGGCCCGCCAGCACGCCATGCACCGCCGCGATCAGCATCGGACCGTCCACCTCCGGCCCCAGGTAGGCAACGGCGCCCCCGGCCAGCCCCGGCCCATCGAGATTGGGATCGCCGCCAATCAGGATCGTCAAGGCGTCTGGGTAGGCGTCGCGAATCTCGTCGAGCGCCACGTCGTCGATGCCGCTGAGATCGGCCACGATGACGGCTGGCGCGACCCTGTTCGGCGGGTGTGGAAGCGCGCGCGGCAAACCGTCGCGCCGGAGCTGGGTGGCGTCCGGCGCGATTAGTTCGAGTGAGGGGTCCGCCGCGAGCAACGAGATCAGACCGGCCCGCACGGCGGGATAGGCGGCGAAGATCATGACTTGGGTTGGGGCCGGTTGGGCCACGAATGACTCCGAGCTGAGGACCGACGGTTCCGTCAAGGGTGCTATGGCCGCTCCGCCGGCACAATCGTAAACGTTCGCGGCTCACCGCCGCGCCGCGCCTCAACCTGGATCGCGGCGCCGGGCGTCAACCGGAGCGTGGCCGCCGGCAACGATTCCTGATCACTGATCACGACATCGCCAAGCTTGGTGATGATGTCGCCGAGCAGCAAGCCACCACGGTCGGCGGGTGCGCCCTCGGTCAGCTCGGTCAAGATGAAGCCAACCGGCTGGACCTGCTCTCGGAGGTCGATGACAAAGCCGGTGAACCCAAGATACGCCGGCGTCGCGCCGGGTCGCTCACCCGCCACGAAGTGCTCAACCGTGTTGCTGGGCACCGCGAGGGAGAGGCGGCCGGCGATCATGGTGCTG
>JACCYK010000190.1 GCA_013696525.1 Chloroflexia bacterium | reverse complement strand
GGATGGTGGTGGGTGGTTCACCGGCTTCAGTATCCTTCCCCGGAAGAGCAAGCCTGGGATGCGCCAGGTGTGCTCGACCTCCTGCCAGCGTCGAAATCATTGTTCGAGTATGTGTCTGGCGATGAGCACCTTAAGTCGGTCCTCCTTGACAAGCGACCGGAGTTTTCTTTTGGGAGCCGCCGCCTCCCGATAGCGTGGCTGATTGACGCGTATCTTCTGAGACTTGCCTCTGCCTACATGGAGCGGATTCGAGAGCACGAGAACGCGACTTCCGGCTTTGATAAAATCTATGCCCAGTTTGAGCAATACATTTACGAGCCGACCACGATTGAGCTCGTCTCTCTCTTCAGCTTGCGCGGCGTTATAGCGACGAGCACCCCCCTTGAAATGCTTGGTTATCAGGACTTTGAGTCATTCACATCCGTCGAACTCGGAGGGGACTTGACACTGCGAAAGGCTACTGCGAAAGAACACGAACTCGCACGTGTTGATCCAGGAATGTGGTTTGGTGAGCCAGTCCCCCTCTTCGCAAGAGGAGAGTTTGACTCGACGCCGGTTGTCATCGAGTCGAGTCAAGTCCTTTCTGTGCTCACCGATCCGTACTCGGAATCGGAGCGAGCTCGATTTCATGATATGGCATTGGATCGTGGACACTTAGTCATATCCGCCCTGCAAGTACTTCAGCCAGGACCAGTTGTCATCGGCACGGTTCGGCACCAGGCAACTAACCCATTTTTGTACTACTTCGATGAAGCCTACTCTGATCACGAACTGGACACACTGATTCGTGCTGACCTGTCGAGGCGGTCCCGTGGTGCGCGGACAGATGTGAAATCAGATGATGGATCATCTGGTGAGCCTGACGCTGCGGTTGAACGTCCGATCTATTGGTTTCCGCCTCAGAACATAACCGACTTGCCCGATCTTGTAAGAGAGATCGATTCACTATCTGAGCAAGGTCCGATTCGACTTGCGCTCAGGCGGCTTCGCGACTCTTGGTATCGTCGCCACCCTGAGGATGCTCTCATTGACGTTTGGATCGCGCTAGAAGCCCTATTCAGCCCGTCTGCCTCAGACTTGCCGCTTACATCGGACACGATGCGGACGACGCTGTTGCAGTTTTTCGTGATGCCAAGAAATCATACAACCATCGATCCACAATCGCACACGGCAAGTTCAACAAAAAGATCGACCTGAAGCGTAAAGTAGTGGTAGCGCGCGGCTATCTCTATCGCTCCCTCCGCCGACATCTTATTGATGGCGCCAGCATCGATGGCGCTCAACTGGAGGACAATATTGTCAGATCTTATGTGTCCAGCGACCTCGACCGAGTGGAAGAACCTGAGGTCCAAATCACAGAATAGCAAGCTGGCCCTGTTGCGAGGCAATTGACCAGGATGGCTTTATCTTCTCTGCCGGCTAGATTCAGCATGCTTTGCTGCTCGCCGGAGGAAAAGGATCGATGGTTCCTGCAACCCTTGACGCCTTGCTCATCATCGGCCTCGTCATAGTCCCAGGTTACCTGTTTCTGCTGATCCTCAGAGTCGCTCTGCTTGACCAGACCGCTCCCGTTCGTGCGGCAGATCCCTTGCAACTCTTCCTGGTGATCGCACTCGGCATGTTGCTCCTAGTTATCGCGTTTCCGGCCGTCACACTGCCGGTGGTGGAATATTACCGAGCCGGCGCCGAAACGATCGCTAGTAACGCAACCGACATAGCAGTCCGCGTTTTTGTCTCAACATTCGTCTGGTTGTAGCAGAACGGAATGATTTGTTCCATGTATACTGGGGACCATGAACACCAGCGTTCCCCCACCATTGAGCGGACGCCGGGCGGAAGCGGCCCGGAATGACCGGCGCATCCTCGAGGCGGCGCGCCACGTCTTCATCGCCGATCCGGAGGCGCCGATCTCGGCGGTGGCGGAGCGAGCCGGGGTTGGCATTAGCGCTCTCTACCGGCGCTATCGGAGCAAGGATGACCTGCTGCGCCGGCTCAGCGGCGATGGCTTGGCGGTCTACATTGCGGAAGTCGAGCGGGCCCTGGTGAGCGACGCCGATGTCTGGTCCGCCTTTGCCGAGTTCATGCGCCGGGTGGTCGAGGCTGATACGCATGCGTTGACCCTCCGCCTGGCCGGCGCCTTCACCCCGACCAACGATCTGTATGAGGAGTCCGCCCGCGCCAGCGAGCTGACGCGGCGCCTGCTCGATCGGGCCAAAGCGGAGCGCGCGATCCGGAGCGACATCGAGGTGACCGATCTCAGTTTGCTCTTCGAGCAACTGTCCGCTGTCCGGGTCCGCGATCAGGCCCGGACCCGCCAGTTGCGGCACCGCAACCTGGCCCTGGTGCTGGCCGCCCTGCACCTGGTCGATGCCCCTCCCCTCCCCGGCACCGCCCCGAGCTGGGACGAGTTCAGCGAACGCTGGGACACCTGAGCCGGGGCCGAGTCTTGCCTGTTTCGCACCACCGTTCCTGAGGGAGGCCGCATGCCAGGGCGATCGTCCGCGTCCGGTCCGGTGCTCAGCCAGCGAGCGCTCAACCGCGCCTTCCTGGCCCGGCAGCTGCTGCTCGACCGGGCGCCGCTGGCCACGCTCGACGCCATTCATCAGCTCGCCGGCCTGCAATCACAGGCCCCCCAAGCGCCGTTCGTCGCCCTTTGGACTCGACTCATCGAGTTTGACCCGGATGAGCTGAGCCAACTGATGCTGGCGCGGGCGGTGGTCCGCATCGCCTTGACGCGAAGCACGATCTACCTCGTGACCGCCGCCGATTGCCTCGCCTTTCGCCCACTCCTGCAGCCGGTGTTGGAGCGCGGCCTGCACGCCACCTACCGCAAGCAGCTCGCCGGAGTCGATCTCGATCAGGTCGTTGCCGCCGGTCGCGTTCATCTCAGCGAGCGGCCGCGGACCTTCCAGCAGTTGGGCAAACATCTCAACGAGCAGTGGCCGGAGCGAGATGGCCATGCGCTCTCCCAGGCAGTTCGTGACTTGGTGCCACTGGTCCAAGTGCCGCCCCGCGGCGTCTGGGGCGGCAGCGGCCCCGCCGCCCACACGCCGGCCGACCTCTGGTTGGAAGATATTCGCGGCCCCGAGCCGGCGATTGATGACCTGGTGATCCGGTACTTGGCGGCGTATGGGCCGGCCACGGCGCGGGATGTCCAAACTTGGAGCGGGCTAACCAGGTTGGGGCCGGTGCTGGCCCGGCTGCGGCCGCGGCTCGTGACCTTTCGGGCCGAGGATGGGCGCGAGCTGTTCGATCTGCCGGAGGCGCCGCGGCCGGACCCGGAGACGCCCGCCCCGCTCCGATTCCTGGCGGAGTTCGATACCGCCCTCCTTTCGCACCAGGACCGGACCAGGATCATCAGTGACGCTCAGCGCCGGGTGGTGTTCACGATCAACGGCATTGTCCGGGGCACGATCCTGGTCGATGGCATGGTCGCCGGCGTCTGGAAGATCGTCCGGTCCCGGACCGGCGCCACGTTGGCGGTCGAGTCCTTCGATCCCCTGCCGGCCGCGACGCGATCCGGCTTGGCGGACGAAGGCGAGCGGCTGCCGCGGCTCGCCGCCAGCGACGCCCCGACCCATGAGATTCGTTTCGCCACCCTGGCCTGATTCCGCCGGCGGCAGATCGCCCCGATCAGTCCACTTCGGTCCGAAGCTGACCGGTCAACCGCAGCCCGGCCGCTGTCGCGGCCACAACCACCGAATTGGCAACCAGCGCGAACGGCAGCCGCTTGCGCTCGCCTGGCCCGCCGCTCAGGTAGCCCCAGGCGGTGTAGCCACCGGTTTCGGTCCGCAGCAACCCGTCCAGG
>JACCYK010000183.1 GCA_013696525.1 Chloroflexia bacterium | reverse complement strand
GTGCTGTCATCGTCGTGATTCCCCTGCTGCATACGGCAACACCCCCGTCGCGGAGGAGGCGCTGGCTCGATTGTCGATTTGGAGCAAGGGTAACACGGACGATGCACGAATTGACGTTTGGGCAAGACGGAATGGAGCGAAGGCATGGAGTCGGACAAACCGGTCGGGACTGCTACAGCTTCGCCGTGGCCGATTGTGGCGCCGGCGCGGAAGAAATCATCGCCGTCTCCATGCAGTGGATACAATGACGGTGCGAGGTCGCGCGGTCGGTAACTCGAGCTCAGCAACACATGGAGTACCGGAGCACCGAACCTGGCGGTCTTCTCGTTGGCGGTGTCGTTGCCGCGTTCCCGGCGGCCGTCATTAGGGCCGAGGAGCAGCAGCTATGGCCATAACACCCGACGCAAAGTTGGAGAGCGTTTCTGAGATCGATCTCACCGAGGAGGCGAAGATCCGTCAATTCGATCCTCGGATGCCAGCCTTCTTTGCCTTCGGCCAGGTTCAAGCAGAGCTGATCTATGATCGACCGTGCGATACCATGCTCATCCTTCCTCATGGCCGGGAACGAGCCGCGTTCGTCTTCTATGTGGTTGATGACTACGCGGTGCTCGTCGATGTCGATACCGAGGAAGTCATCGGGATTCAGATCGAGAACTTCCTGTACAGTGCGGTGAACGTAGTGCCTTCGCTCGTCGAGCGCCTCACGTTTGCCGGCTTGCTGGGGATGACGGTCGAAGACGTACGGCGCGAACGCCACCGGGCCTTGGGCTATCGGGGCCGCTTCAAGCGCTGGCTTAAGCGCATGGCCGGATCGATTGCTCGCCACGGCGAATCGCGCGAGCAGAACCTGGTTGAAGCGTTGGTGACCCGCGGCCGAGTCGGCTCCGCCCTCCGGAACGCGACCGGCCCCGCTTAAGGGCCGGTCCCTTCATTCGGCATGGCGGAATCGCGAGCGCTCAGGCGACCTCGCCGGAATCGGGATCGATGATCAGTGAGGTGCAGTCGACGGCTTCGAAATCGCGGCCAGAGATGCCCTCTCGCAACTGGCGCAGGTCATCGTTGTCCCAGCGGTCATCCGGCACCCCGGTGATGAACCAATCGCTGCCGTTGTCGGCCAGCAGCATGCCGTAGGTCTTGAGCGCTTGCAGGATGATCTGGTTGACCGGTGAGAAGTCGCCAAGCTCGACCCCCGCCTTGAGCCGGAACCGTTGTCCCATCGGCGGCACGTCGGGATCGGGGGTTGACCCGGCCTGATGCCGCGCCGGCCAGACATACTCCTCCCGCGTGGTCCGCGCGGTGAAGCGCAGCGCGTGCGGGATGACGCCGGCCGCGATCTCCTCGTAACGCGCGAGCCCCGGCAGGATCGGCAGCCCCGCCGCATCGGCCGAGGTCCACTCCGCCGGGCGCAAGGCGTTCGCGGTCAAGTCAAACCATGCCCCCGAGCCCGCCTGCCAGCTTCCATCGGGTTGCGGGTGGGCGTCGAACAGCTCGTAAAGCAAGCAGAGGTCCGCTTGGACCACGATCACATGGCGATCGCCCGTCCCGCACGATCCCCCTTCGATCGGCGCATCCGGCGGGATGGGGTAGGGCCCGGGGTCACTCTCCTCCCCGGAGGCGGTAAACCTAATCTCCACCAGCGGTTGCGTCCCCGGCACGCTCACGAACGGGATGCCGATCGGCTGCCCCTCGTACAGACCGGAGGCGAAGTCTGGATGCAATCCGGTATCGGGCCCGATGCTCGCCACGTACGCATCGGAGCGACTATCCAACGGCAAGGTATCGACCGGCGTGTTCCAGATGTTATTCGCGGGAAAGAGCGTGCAGCCTTCCGGGACACTGCCACAGACCGAGCTGGTGCAACCGAGGGTGCAGTCCTGACGCGATGGCACATGCAGCGCCCGCGTGGCCCCCCCCCGGTCACCAGCGAATACCCCGGCCAGCAGCCCCGCCACAATCGCGCGCCGGGAGGCACCCTGGCATAGCGCCGCATAGGTCGCTTCGAGCCGATCGCTGGTCATGGGTGTGTCCTTCCTTATGGCGGCCCAGGGGCCGGTCCTCGCCAGTCATCGGGCCGCTGGCGGTCAACAGTGGCAGCCGGAGCAGTAGACTGAACAGGCGTCTTCATCGTACCCCGGGGGGCAGCTGTACTGGATGATCCCTCCCGGCTCTCCAACACAGCACTCCGCGGGGCAGGGCCTACGGTCGGAGTCAGTGCCGGAATAGATCTCCGCGCCATCGCCGACGCCGTCGCGGTCGGTATCGTAGGTGTAGGGGTCGGTGTAGTACACGTTGACCTCGTCAGCGTCATAGAGGCCATCGCCGTCGGTATCGACGCTCCCCGCTCCACCACCACCGCCACCACGCGGATCGGTGCCGTAGTACACCTCCGCCCCCTCGCCCACCCCATCGCCGTCGGTGTCGAAGTTGTACGGATCGGTGCCGTAGACGTTGACCTCGTCGGCATCGAAGTGGCCGTCGCCATCGCTGTCGGCTGCCTGGGCGGCGGCGAGCGCGACCCCGCGTTGGGCGAGAATGCCGCCGAGCAGCCCCCCGGCCAGGACGCGGAGGGCGAAGCGGCGCCCGCGCTGGTGCGCCACGGCCGCGGTCCAGCGGTCGAACGTGCGGGGGTCCATAGCCGATGCTCCTTCTCACCTGGCGAGGCGGCAACCCGGTGGCTCCAACCACGGCGCCCCGAATGCACCGCTGCTACCGAGTGTAGGGACCACGCCGAAGGAAGACTATGGGGAATAATAGGTATTTCGGCCGTCACCGCGTGTCCATGAATCATCCGCCTCACACCGATCCGCGGCAGCGCTGACGCCTCGGGAGGCGCCCCATCCTCAGTCCTGAAAGGACGTTTCGGTGCTCAGCGCGGAATGTATTAGCCCAAGGGGCACCCCCGCCGGGACGGCGATCGCGCTGGACAACTCGTTCGATAACCGCTCTTGATGTCAACGCCGCGGCAGCAGCCGCGGCTACGGCGCCGGAGCGGGCTGAATCACCGCCATGAAGATAACCAGCGGTTCGTCACCATCGTTGCGGGCGTCTACCGCCGCGTACGGTTGACCGATCATGGACTGGCCGGCCGCCACCGTGAACTCGGTGCCGGCGGCATACTCGTCGCTCTCCGGCTCGGCGGCGCCCGGCGCGTTCCGCTGCACCACCGCCTCGGCGTCCATGGTGACCGTCATCTCGCCAGTTTCAACTACGATGAGGGCCGTGGCCGGGCTGGTTTCCGGCAGCTCGACGTAGCCGCCCGGCGCAAAGGTGAACTGGGTCAGCTCGAGCAAGGCCGGGGCCGGCGGAATTGCGTCAGTCAGGCCCATGGCCAACAAGTCACCAGTGACGCCGACGGGAAGCTCCGCCGTGGCCGCGGCGGGTATGCCATCTGGCGCTGGGT
>JACCYK010000272.1 GCA_013696525.1 Chloroflexia bacterium | reverse complement strand
CGGCCGCCGTCGGCCGAGGCGCCGGCGAAGCCGCCGCTCCCCGCCCCGGCGCTGCCGCCGTCGTCCGGCGCCAGGGCCGCGTTGTCGTCGCCGCCGGCCGCGCTGCCGAGGGCGGTGCCGCCATCGACGGCGACGTTGACGATGAAGGAGGTCGCGATGTCGGTGCCCTGGAGGACGACGGTGGCATCGCCGCCGGTACCGCCATTGCCGTCGCCGCCGACCGTGTGGCCGACATTGATCCGGCCGCCGTTATTGTCGCCGGCGAAGACCGGGCCGGTCACCGCGCTGCCGGCATCGGCCGAGGTGAAGACGGTGCCGCCGTCGCCAGCGTTGGCGCCCTGGCGATCCCACGGCAGGTCAACCTCGGCGCCGCCGGAATCGACGCCGACGATCTCGAGCCCAAACCCGGTGGCGGAGATGTCGCTGCCGTCGATGGCGACCGTGGCGTCGCCGCCATCACCCCAATTGCCATTGCCGCCGAGGACGTTGCCGACATCAATGTCGGCGCCGCGGTTGTCGCCGGCGTCCGCCCCGGCGGGGCCGCTGGCGGAGGCCAGGATGCCGCCGCCGTCAATGAAGAGGGTGGCGTCGCCGCCGCGGCCGCCGTAGCCGTCGCCGCCTTCGACGAAGCCGGCGTCGATATCGGCGCCCTGGTTGCCGCCGGCGTAGGCGGGCGAGCCGATGGAGGAGGCGTTCGCGGTGAGATCGCCGCCGTAGATGCCGACCGTGGCGTCGCCGCCGTTGCCGTTGCCGCCGCTGACCCCGGCCAGGTCGATGGTGGCGCCCCGGTTGTTGCCGCCGATGATGCTGAACAGCTCGCCGGTGACGGTGCCGATGGTGACCACGCCGCCATTAGCGGCGGCATCGGTCGAGCCGCCGTTGCCGGCGGCCGCGATCTCGTTCGCGTTGCCGGTGGCGGCGGCCAGGTTCTCATTGCCGCCGATGGAACGGGCGCGGGCCAAGCCGCCGCTCGCCACGCTGAGCTCGGTGACGGTGGTGGCGGTCAGGGTGCCGCCATGGATGTCGACCGCGATGTTGCCCGCGTTGGGGCCGACGCCGCCGATAATGTCGCCGACATTGATCACGGCGCCCTGGTTGCGGCCGCCGAGGATCGTCCCCACCGGGGCGAAACCGCCCCTGGCGCTGGCGTCGGCGGTGCCGCCGTTGCCGGCGGCGGCGATGCTGCCGGCGACCTCGGCATCGACCGGGGAGCCGATGATCGTGGCCACGTTGCGATCACCGCCGAAGGCTTCGGCCTCGGCAATGCCGCCGGTGATGTTCATCGTCACTTCGGTCGTGATCGCGGAGTCGCCGCCATAGATGGAGACGGTGGTCGTGCCGTCGCCGCCGGCCACGTCGCCGACGTTGATCGTGCTGCCGCGGTTGCCACCGGTTTCCACGATCGGGATCGGCGCCCCATCGGCCCCGGTCGGGGAGTAGAGGGTGCCGCCGGAGGCATCCGAGGTGGTGGTGCCGCCATTGCCGGCGGTGGAGATGTTGCTGGTCTCGATGACCTCACCGTTGGCGGAGCCGCCGGTGTCCTCGACGACGGCCGCCACGTTGTCCTCACCACCGCTCGAGTCAGAGGTGCTGACCAAGCCGTCGGCGTTGAGCGTGACCTCGTTGGTCGTCGAATGGTTGCCGCCGTGAATGTACACGGTGGTGCCGGGAGGAGGCTCCGGTGGCGCCTCTTCCTTTGGTTTTTCTTGTTCTTTTGGCTGTTCTTGGGCTTGCTCCGAGGCTGCCTTCTTATCGTCTTGCGCCAGCGCCAACGGGGCGCCGGCGGTCAGACTGACAACCAGTGCCAGCGCCACGGGCAGGCGCAACAGCGCTGCCGTTTTGGATTGACCCATGTTCCCCTTCTCCCCCTCCGGACCATGTGACCACCAGCGCTTCCCGAACGCTACGGGCCGTTCGTTTCGCGAGTCTGAGCGACTCCTTCTCGTGCGCGGATGAGATGGAGCTGCCCCTTCTAGCCCCAGTCTCGCGGCCGCTGGTCACACGCCGTGATGTACGACCGACCCTGACCCCGGGCCGCCCCGGCGCGGCGAACCGCGACGAAGCGTCCCGAACTCCGGGTCGCTCGTGTTGGCATCCTACCAGACCGTGCCACGCTTGTCACCACCCATCACACCATTTCTATCGAGCTTTCGGCCGTCAACCTCGAAGAAATCGACTTCGGCGGGCCTAGCATACGTCTGGCGAAGCACTTGCCTACCCAAATCCTCTGTACGTTCACATCGCCTGGTCCGCTCCCGAACGACTCGCCGTGCCTGGCTGTCATCGCGATCACAGGTTGAACCCGATCCGCGCGTTATCGACCAGGAAGACGAACCGGACCGGCACAAAGTCGGCCGGGGCCTGGAACGTGACCCAGCCCGCGATCGATTCGCCCGGCGCCAGCTCGCCCAACGTAATCGCCGGATCGAGGCCGCCGCAGATCGCGGCCACCTCTCGGCCCTCGCTATCGACCAGGACGAAATCGGGCAGGTCATACGTCACGTTGTGGTTGGTGTTGTTCGTGATCGCGACATCGATCGCGGTCAAGACCTGGTCCGCCGCCGGCGCCGCCACCCCGTCGGCATCGGGCCGGATCTGGAACGCCTCCACCTGGACGCCGTTGGCCGTGACCCGGCCGCCGAGGCTGCTGGTGACGTTGGCATTGCCGCCGCGGTCGGCCCGGCCCCGGCCGGGCTCGGTTGGGATGGTCGCCGCCAGGCTGCCCACGGCGCTGCCGGCGGCAGCGCCACCAGTGGCGTAGGTCACGGCCGAGATCTGCTCGGCCGAGGAGAAGCGCAAGGTCGCGGTGAAGGTGCCGGCCTCGGCCACCGGGCCGCAACCGCCGTCCGCGACTTGGGGGAAGAGGGCGGCCAGGGCCGCGCTCGACGCTTGCACGGCCAGCTCGACCCCGGCGGCGGGCGCGGTCTGCTCCGAGATCAGGGTGCCGGCGCTGGCGTCGGCCGGGGAGAACCGACTCCCGATCGCGTTCGCCTCTTCCAGCGTCCAATACGTCTCGCCGAGCCCTGGCAGCAACTGGGCGGCCGAGCCCGGCGGCGTCACCGTCAGGTGGGTGGCCCGGCCGTCGGTGAAGGTGGCCGTCACCTCGCCGATGTCCGCCGCGTCGTAGATGAGTTGGGCCGGGTCCCCTTCCAATGGCGGATCGGGGGAGTCGTTCCCCTCGGCATCGACATAGCCCACCGGCGCCCCGTAGGCGGCATCGAAGCTGGCCCGCGAGCCGCCGAGACGGCCACGAATCAGCTCGAGCTCGACCCCGCCCACCAACGCCAGCTCGGCCTCCAAGACGGCGATTTGGGTTTGCAAGGCTTCGACGCTTGGCGGTTCCGCCGGCGGCGTGCCCGCTTCCTGCGCGGCACTGAAGGACGCCGGGCCGGAGCGCAACGGGATCATCACCAGCGCGGCCAGGAGGACGGCGGCCAACGCCACCAGCCCAACTCGTTCCCGGCGCATCGCACGACCTCCTGGTCTGAAACGTCTGGGCGAGCCATCACTCGCCCAGAAGACAAGACATATTCGTTCTGGCCACGGCGAATCCACCACGGTCCTCACAAGTGATAACGCATGAGCGGGGCGCGGGTGTCGCGACACCACGCGGCGCCCTCGCGCGTCAGAGGAAACCGGGGCCGGTTGGCAGCGGCGGCGCGGGCGGCGTACAGTAGGCCATCGTCGTGGTCGCCCCTGGACGGCCGCGGCGCGAACCGCGGCATGATGACGAGCCCGCGCCGCCCGAGCCACCACTGGCTCGCCCCGGGGCGAGCTTGGACGAGGTAAGACAGAACCACATGGGACGCTTGGCACCACGCTGGATCGCCTTCCTGGCCGCGCTGTTCCTGCTTGGCGCCATCGTCGCCCCGCGGCCACAGACCAGGGCGCAGGAGCCGGCGGTGACGCCGCCGGCCGCGGGCGCCGGGCCGATCCGGGAAAACCTGTTCCAGGCCATCCTGCAAGACCTGCCGCCGGCTCCCGCCTTTGTCCGCATCGTGCGGATCATCCTTCAGCCCGGCGCCAGCGTGCCGCTGCATACCCACCCCGGCCCGGAGTTTGGCCGGGTCGAGAACGGCGTCCTCACGGTTCGGGTCGAGGGCGAGGTCGTCATCGCCCAGGCGACGGTGGCGGGCACGCCCCAAGCGCCGCGGGTGCCGCCGATCGGCCAGGAGTTCGACCTGGTGGCGGGCGATCAGATCGTCTACCCGGCCGAGGTGCCGCTGAGCTTCTCGAATCTCAGCCAGGACCCGGTCTCGGTGATGACGGCGGTGATCCTGCCTGCCGGCAGCGGCCGGCCGCCCAGCTCGGAATGGATCGAAGGGACGCCGGGGCCGGAGGCGATGGCCGGCGTCACCTCGGAGATCTTGGGCGATGCGGTGGCGCCAGGCTGGCCGGAGCCGCCCTTCGCCGTCATCCTCGACCGGTTGGTGCTGGCGCCGGGCGAAGCGATCCCGGCCCGCGGCGGCCCGGTCATCCTCTCGGTCGAGCTGGGCCGGTTCGGCTTTGCCCTGGTCGACGGCCAATTCCAGCTCTCACGCGGCAACAGCGGACCACTGGCGGTGGCGACCCCCGGCGTGCCGTACATCCTGAGCCCGGGCGACGCGGTCTTCTTCCCCGGCGGCATGAACGAGGTGCCGCGGCCGGAAGCGGACGGCGTCCTGGTCCTGGTCCGGTTCTCGGTGCTCAATGCCGGCGGCGCCATCCCCGCGCCGGGGCAAGCACCGGGGCAGCCCGCCACCGGTCAGCCCACCCCAGCCGCCGGGCCGGCGGTGGCCGATGCCGTGGTCAACGAGGCCGGGGTCCGGCTCCGCGCCACGCCATCGACCACGGGCGAGGTGGTGGCCGAGCTGAATGCCGGGCGCGAGATCATCATCACCGGCGAGGCGGTCGAAGGCGACGGCATCCTCTGGCTGCCGATCCAGGCGACGGACGACCCGGCGGTGACCGGTTTCATCGCCGAGAATTTCCTCGATCCGGCGCCGTAGCCCGGATCATCGCCAAAGTAGGGTATGCTCCCCCATCTGCTATCGGGTCCGGCTGCCGGGGAACCGGACGGCCGGACCACGCGAAAGGATCCTGGATGCGCGGCGGACGAGGCGTTCTTGCCGGCCTGCTGATCGGTCTGACCCTCCTCACCGGCCCGGCCGGGACGGGGCGCGGGCAAGAGCCACCAGCTACGCCGCCAGCCACCCCGGCGACGCCGGCAGCGACACCGGCGGCGACCCCGGCCTCGCTGCCCGAGGTCACGCTGCCGCAACCGAGCTTAGACGTGCTCCGCTTGGAGCACGACGGCCTGGTCGTTCCGTATAACGTCTGGTTCGATTGGCTGCCGGTGCTGCGGACGACGCCGGACGGCGGCGCCTGGGTCTTCTTTAGCGCCCAGGCGCGGCTAGCGGAGGGCTTCGGGCCGCGCCGCCTGTACGCCTCCCGGTTCGACCCGAGCGCGCACGTCTGGCTGCCGGCGACCGCGATGCCGGGCGGGACGATCCAGTTTGGGCCGGCCGTCGCCGTCGATTCGACCGGCGTCGTCCATGTTGTCTACTCCGACCGGGCGGCCGACGCCGACAGCTCGATCAGCACCCTGCTCTATAGCCGGACCACACCCGAGGGGGCCTGGGCGGAGCCGGTCGCCGTCGCCCCCGATCCCAATGCCGGGCACCAGATGATGCCCTCGCTCGCGGTCGGCGCCAACGACGCGCTGCACCTGATCTGGCGCGACCAACGCTCCCTCTCGCCGGAGGCGCGGGGAGCGATGCCGGCGAACGCCGACCTCTTCGGCAGCGATCTGGTCGATGGCGTCTGGACGGCGCCGGTCCCGCTCGGGACCCGGCTGGAGCCCGATCTCAACGTCGGCTGGCCGCACCTGGCGGTGGATGGTGACCGCCTGGTGGCGGTGTGGTCGGCGTATAAAGGAAGCAACCCCGAGGACATGCTGACCGCCGTCCGGGTCGACTGGAGCACTCGGCCGATCGCGGACCCAAGCGGCTGGGCGACGCCGGCGCCGCTGCTGGAGCCGGACCGGCGCGAGGTCGGCGGCCGCCAGATCGATGCCAAAACCGACCCCACCGGGGGCGTGATGCTGCTCTACAGCCGCTACAACCGCAACAGCACCGACATCTACCTGCGCAAGCTGCCGGCGGGCACGACCGAGTGGGGCGCCGACCAGCCGATTAATTCGGGTGACTTCGGCTATTTGCCGACCCTGGCGATGGGCCCGGACGGCACCTCGTACGTGGTGTTCAACGCGGGCCGCGACCGGGCGGTCAAGATCGGCGCCCTGATGGTGCGGCCGGACAGCGGCGGCCCCTATCCGATGCAAATCCTGACCCCGGCCGAAAGCGGCCTCCAAGTCCGTGCCGCCGCCACCGCGAGCGCCGACGGCCAACTCTGGGTCGCCTACCTCTACGGCGAGCAAGGCAGCAACGTCTCGACCGAAGTCCGCTCCCTGCGCGGCGCCCGGACGGAGTAGCGATTACCTTTTCAGCTACCCATTGACCTCACGGAGCGACGATGTGGTAGTTCTGTTCGCGGGCGAGACCGAGATTTCGGCAGACGGGCCATCAAGATGCTCGTCTGTCTGCATGAAGTAAAGCAACTACCCGTCAACCTCACCAAAGATGCCACGGAAGGCCACGCTTGAGCACTCCCGGCGCTGCCGGGAGTGCTTCGCTGAGGGGCTGTGCCTTCTACGGTGCGGGTGTCGCTGGGTCGGCAAGCGCATAGCTATAGTCGACCAGGTAGCGATCACCGTCGCGAGCGAAAATGGTCAACGCCCTCGCGTCGCCGACTTGTGTAATAGCGCTGACCCTGCCATCGTCTAATGCCATCACCTCATCAACCGAAACCAGCTCAGTCTGCAGGTCCACGGGGAGCGGCGTCGGCGTAGCCAGCCGCTGGACGTCCGCCTCAGCGATACCACCGAAGAAGCGGTAGAAATAGTTGTCGGTGAAAAGGGCCGTCATCCGTTGCAGATCACCCGCGTTCACACAGGCGACCACCTCCTCCATCGTCGCGGTCACGGCGTCCACAATTGCCGGCTCTGCCGGTGTGTTGCTCACGGGGGGAATTGGTGTCGCGACCGGCGTGCCGCGAAGCATCGAAATTGCGTCTCCCTCCATTGCCCCAGCGGCCATGAAGTCTTCGATAGGACGCCCAACCACGCTACAATCCGGCGCGTTCACCGTCGCTGTCGCGGCCGAGCTTGCCATGCCCGAGTTCAACGCGTTCATTCCAGCGGGATGCGCCACGACGAACAGCATGCCGATCAACAAGGCACCTATCGGCTTGGTTCCAACACGACGCACATCTGACGCAGGCCGTACAGATCGAAGCGATTGGCAGATCTGAACGGCATACCTGAAGTGGCGTAGATACGTTACCACGCACGATCCTCGACTCAACAAGACGAGCCCCCTCCACATTCCTAGCTGGCCGGACGACCTACCCTTGGTTACATTGGCCAGAACAGGGA
>JACCYK010000118.1 GCA_013696525.1 Chloroflexia bacterium | reverse complement strand
CGGCGGCTTGAAGGTCGTCTCCGCCCCGGTGACCGTGTGGGAAGATTGCGGCAGCTCCGAAAATCTCCTCAGCACCAATCGCTACCTCCTCGAGCGCCAGGCATCGGCGGCTCCATCCCGGCCAGGGGCCACGATTATCGAGCCTTCCTTCGTCGCCCCGGACGCGGCTATCGAGCGGTCGGTGGTCGGTCCCTTTGCCAGCATCGGCGCCGGCGTTACGATCCGCGACGCGATCGTGCGCGACGCCATCATCGAAGACGGGGCCACGATCGAGACCGCCCTGGTCGAGCATTCGGTGATCGGGGCGCGGGCGAGGATCACCGGCCGCGCCCAGCGCTACTTCATCAGCGATGACAGCGTGGTCGAGCCGGCATGACCACGACGGCGAGCGGCTGGCTCGAGCTGGCGGTCGAGTGCGACAACGAGGCGGTCGAGCCGGTCAGCGAGCTGTTCGCCCGTTATGGCTACAACGAGGGGGTGGTGGTTGAAGAGCCCTTCACCCAGGACCCCGACGGCGACAACATGGCGCTCGATGGCAGCCGGCCGGTCACGGTCCGCACCTTCCTCGCCGCCGCCGACACGACGGCGGCCACGCTCGACGAGATCCGGAGGGCCCTCTGGTATCTGGGCCGGATGCGCCACGTCGGCGAGCTGACCATCACCGAACGGGCCGAGGAGGACTGGGCCAACGCCTGGAAAGCGCACTACTACACCCACCGGATCGGGGAACGGGTCACGGTCCGGCCGCCGTGGCACGAGAGCGAGCCGGAGCCTGATCAGGTGATGGTCGTCCTCGATCCGGGGATGGCCTTCGGCACCGGCCTGCACCCCTCGACCCGGCTGTGCGTCCTCGCCCTGGAGCAGGAGCTGCGGCCCGACACGCGGGTGCTCGATGTCGGCACCGGCTCCGGCATCCTGGCCATCGCCGCCGCCAAGCTCGGCGCCGCCGCTATCGACGCGGTCGATATTGAGCCCGTGGCAGTGCGGGCGACCCGCGACAATGCGGAGCGCAACGAGGTCGGCGACCGCATCCGGGTCGAGCTGGGCAGCGTGGGGCCGGATGCCCCATTCACCGGCACCTACGATCTGGTGCTGGCGAACATCATTGCCCGGATCTTGATCGATCTGGCGCCGGGCCTGGTCAACGCCGTCGCGCCGGGCGGCACGCTGGTCCTCAGCGGCATCATCGGCATGCGGGAGCCAGCGGTCCGCCGCGCCTTCGACGAGCGCGGCCTCGTCTTCGATCGTCAGCTCCAAATCGAGGACTGGCTGGTGATGATCTATCGCCGGCCGGCGGACGACCCTCTGACGAGCAGGTCTGATGACCGCTAACGGACCGCCCGGGGAACCGGGGCCGGGCGGTCTACCGGCAACGCCCCACGAGCTGCCACTCGACCGCGGTAAGATCGACGCGCTGCTCACCCGGGTGCGGGATGGGGAGGAGGTCGACCTCCTCGACGAGCTGCTGGCGGCGGTCGACTGGAGCGACTTCGGCTCCGATCCCGGCATCCCGTTGTCGCCGCTCGAACAGCAACAGCTCGCCGGCTACTACCGGGCAAAATTCGCCGACATCGGCGCCCTCTATTTGGCCGAGCTGCTGGCGACCGAGTTCATGACCGAGCAACGCGCCCGCGGCGACATCGTCTTCTCCGACCGCCTCCTCGCCCTCGGCCGTGCGGAGCCGGAGCTGTGGGCAGAGATCAGCCGCTTCTTCCGCCGCAAAGAAATGGTCACCGCATTGCTGATCCAGGCGCATCGCCCGATCGCTAGTCATGAAATCCCAACAGTACATAGAACCGAATAGAGCTGGACGTGCATGTAGCCGCGGTTGTCGCTCGTGTGGGTCAACGGCACCAGTGCCGCGAGGTTGCGGCTGTCGTCGGACTCCGCGCTCTGATGCAGCCGGAGTCGAACCAGCGCCGCCCCTTTCGGCAAACGCGGCTCACCGACGAGGCGGTCATCACTCCAGGAGGGAGCATTGAGCTCGCGTTCCCTCATGCCGGCGCCTCGTTCTCCAAGTGCGCCAGAAATTGACGTGGCGAGAGGAGCTGGGTGCCGCGGTAGCTCCCGCGCTCCAGCAGCCGCCGGTCGCCGGTCACCAGGTACGGCGCACCGGCGCTCAGCGCCGCGGCGAGCACCACGTCATCCTCCGCGTGGCTGGCAACGCCGGTCACGTCGATGGTGATCGGCTGGATGACGCCATCGAGGCGCAGCGACTCCTGCGCCTCGATGATCGCCGCGGCAGGCAGACGACGGGTGAAGTAGGGATCGGTGAAAGTGTCGGCCAGCTCGGCCAGGATGTGCTCGGAGACGACGAGGGTAAACGACTTGACGCGCCAGCGGCGCACCAGTTCCCCCGGCGTGCTGTCGAGCTTGTCCTCGCCGATAAAGCCGGCGGCTAAGACGTTGGTGTTCAGGACGGCGACGATCACGCCAGCTGACGCTCCGCCTCCGCCGCCCGGCGCTGCCAACGCTCGGCGATGATGCGCGCCACCTCCGCCTCCGCTTCCGCCGTCGGGACGTCGGCAAAGGCTCGGCTGAAGCGCTCGATGGCCCTGGTGCGGTCATCCCAGGCGCGATCGAGTTGATTGAGGCGGCGCAAATCGTCCGCCGAGACGAGCGCCGCCACCGGGATCCCCGATTTCTCGACGAGGACCCGCGTCTCCTTCCGATAGACTTCGTTGACCAGGCTGGAGAGCCGGTTCTTGACTTCGGAGATTTTCATTGTCCGCGTCATTGGTTCCAGCTCGCGCATGTCTTCCCCGTTCGATTGAGCCTAAAGAGTATAAGTTTAGCTACAATAGGCCCATTATGGCCAGATCGTTCATTACTGTCAATATGGAATTAGGCTGATGGGATCACCACTCCGTCCAATCAATTAACCAATTTCGAGAATCGGACACTCCGTCTTCCGTCCCGGAGGGACTTCGTGGTGTTCGGCGCGGAATTTATTCCAGCGCCCCACCGGCACGACGCTTCGATGGCCGCGCCAATCAGCCGAAATCCGTATTCTTCCCGAGCTTGGCCACCAGCCACACGCCTATGCCACCGGCACGGCTGCCGGCTCCAACCCCGCCCGTGGCGGCCGTGCCGCTCGCGGTAAGGTGAGCAGGAAGCGTGCTCCCCCATGCTCGACGTTGGCCACCGAGAGGTCGCCGCCGTGCGCCCGCGCGATCAACCGGCTGATATAGAGGCCCAGGCCAAGGCCGCTGGCCTCGGTCTGGCCGCCGTTGGCGCCCGGCCGGCCCCGCACGTAGCGATCAAAGAGGGTTGCCAGCAGCGCCTCGGGAATGCCGGGGCCCGAGTCGCGGACTTCGATCCGGATGCGATCGTCGGCGGTGAACTCCAAGATGATCCGGATCTCGCCGCCGGGCGTGTGCTTGATCGCGTTCCCGAGCAAATTCGCCAGCACTTGCTCAATCCGGACTTCATCCCAGATCACCGGCACCCGCGGCGGGGCGTCCGCCGTCACCTGATGCGCGGTCGAGAGGCCGGACGCATCGTCTACCGTGCGACGGACCACCGTCGCCGCGTCCGACTCGGCCAGCTCCAGGT
>JACCYK010000076.1 GCA_013696525.1 Chloroflexia bacterium | reverse complement strand
CGGGCGGCCATGCCGCGAGCGCGGCGCCCCGGCCCGCCCGCGCCCAGCGGTCCGGGAGGCTGGGCTGGGCCTGGCCCATTGGGGCGTGAACGATGAACGTCAGGATCGTCATCAAGGCGGCCAGCTCCTCGTCGGTAGGCTCCGGTTGAATCGACCAGCGGGAAACCTCCGACCGCCCCCCCGGCTGGCCAGACCCCCTCACAGCGGGATGTTCCCGTGCTTGCGGCTTGGGGTAGCGACCCGTTTCGCCCGCGCCAGGGCGAGGGCCCGGATCAGCCAGGGCCGGGTCCGGCGCGGCTCGATCACGTCGTCGATGTAGCCGCGGGAGGCGGCCTGGTAGGGGCTGGCGAAGAGATCCTCGTACTCCGTGACAAGCTCCCGGCGGCGGGCCTCGGGATCGGGGGCGGCGGCCAGCTCGCGGCGGAAGACCAGGCCGACGGCCGCCTCCGGCCCCATCACCGCGATCTCGGCGGTGGGCCAGGCGACGTTGAAATCGGCCCCGATGTGCTTCGAGCACATCACCACGTAGGCGCCGCCGTAGGCTTTGCGGGTGATCACCGTCACCTTGGGCACCGTCGCCTCGGCAAAGGCGTAGAGCAGCTTCGAGCCGCGGCGGATGATGCCATCATGCTCCTGGTCGAGGCCGGGCAGGAAGCCGGGCACATCGACAAACGTCACCAGCGGAATATTAAAGGCGTCACAGGTGCGGACGAAGCGGGCCGCTTTCTCGCTGGCGGCGATATCGAGGGTGCCGGCCAGCACCTTCGGCTGATTGGCGACGATGCCGACCGCGTGGCCGTCGAGCCGGCCAAAGCCGCAGATGATATTGGCGGCGTGCGGCGCTTGCAATTCGAAGAAATCGCCATCGTCGAGCACCTCGGCCAGGACCTCGTGCATGTCGTACGGGGTGGCGCTGCTCTCCGGGATCATCCGGTCCAGCCGGACCGACTCCCGCGCCGGATCATCGCTGGGCGCGAACACGGGTGGGTCGTCCAGGTTGTTCGATGGCAGAAAGGAGAGCAGATAGCGGACTTGGGCGTTAAGCTGATCCTCATCGTCGGCGACGAGGTGGGCGATGCCGGTCACGGCGTGGTGGGTGGCGGCGCCGCCGAGCCGCTCGTGGCTGACCTCCTCCCCGGTCACGGTCTTGATCACGTCCGGCCCGGTGATGAACATCTGGCCGGCCCCCGCCAGCATCACCACGAAATCGGTCATCGCCGGGGAGTAGACGGCGCCCCCGGCGCAGGGGCCGGCGATGATCGAGACCTGGGGCAGGACGCCGGAAGCGCGGACGTTCCGGAAGAAGACCTCGCCGTAGCCGGCCAACCCCTCGACCCCTTCCTGGATGCGGGCGCCGGCGGAATCGTTGATCCCGATCACGGGACAGCCGTAGCGCTCGGCCAGGTCCATCAGCTTGACCACCTTTTCGGCGAACGCCTCGCCCAGGGAGCCGCCGAAGACGGTGAAATCCTGCGAGAAGATCGCCACCGGCCGGCCGTCGATCTGGCCGAAGCCGGTGATCACGCCGTCGCTCCAGGGCCGGGTCTGGTCCATCCCGAAATCCTGGGCCCGATGGCGGACAAAGGGATCGAGCCCCTGGAAGCTGCCGGGATCGAGCAACGCCAACACCCGCTCCCGGGCGCCGCGCTTGCCCCGCCCGGCCTGCTTGGTCGCGGCGGCTTCGTGCTGCGCCGCGATCTCGGATTGCAGCGCCGCCAGATGCTCGGCCTTGGAGTGATGCGGTGCGGGCGCCGGCAGGCTGCCGGCGGGCGGGGGAGTGGATTGGTCAGGCAACGTGCTCATGCCGGGATGATACCCGGTCCCGCGGTTTCCGACGCGGGTTGCCGGCGAGCCGGTGGATCATGATCCTGACCGGAGTGAGGGCCGGCGTGGTCGAGCCGGCCACGCCGGTGTCACCGTCGCGGCGCGACCCGGTGCTAGACTACGGTCGTTGGCCAAGGTGACCGAGTCAAGCCCGCCGTAGCCGCGGAGCCGTGATGGTGCTCGCTCCCGTGTTCGATCATTTCACGCCCCTGCCGATGCCGCGCACCTCGCTCATTGGGCGCGGCGATGAGATGGAGGCTGTTCGCGCCCTGCTCCTCGACGACGCGATTCCGCTCCTGACCATGACCGGCCCCGGCGGCGCCGGCAAGACGCGCCTGGCCCTTGCCGTCAGCGAGATGATCGCCGGCGCCTTCGCCGATGGCGTGACCTTCATCGACCTCGCCACGCTCGATGACCCGGCGCGGGTGGCGGATGCGGTGGCGCGGGCGGTTGGCGTGCGCGACGTGGGGGACCGCGTGGCGGTGGATGTGCTCGTCGCCGTGCTGCGGGCCCGGCAGGTGCTCGTGCTGCTGGACAACTGCGAGCATCTGGCGGCGGCGGTGGCGGACCTGGTGGCGGCGCTGCTGGCCGGCTGTCCCGCGCTGCAAGTGTTGGCCACCAGCCGGGCGCCGCTGCACCTGCGCGGGGAGCATGAATTCTCGGTGCCGCCGCTCGCGCTGCCCGACCAGGCTCAGCTCCGCCTCGCGGAGGTGGAGCGGACGGAGGCGGTGGCACTCTTTGTCCAGCGGGCGCATGCCGTCCAACCCGGTTTCGCCCTGACCGAACAGAACGCGGCGACGGTGGTGGATATTTGCCGCCGCCTCGATGGGCTGCCGCTGGCGATCGAGCTGGCGGCGGCGCGATCCAAGCTGCTGGCGCCGCCGGCGCTGCTGGCTCGATTGAACGAGCGGCTTCATCTGCTGACGGGCGGCGCCCGCGACCTGCCGAGCCGGCAACGGACGATGCGCGACGCGGTTGCCTGGTCCTACGACCTGGTCACGCCGCGCGACCAGGTCCTCTTCCGCCGCCTGGCGGTCTTCGCCGGCGGCTTCACGCTGGAGGCGGCGGTGGCGGTGGCCGGGGATGAGCGCGAGTCCGAGATCGTCGAT
>JACCYK010000075.1 GCA_013696525.1 Chloroflexia bacterium | reverse complement strand
CTGCTGCTCCGCTTCGCCGCCCGAAACGTTCCGAGCCATGACGTTCGCTTTACCACCCTCGCCTGACTACGCCGAGATGATCCGAACCTGGCACGTCAGGGTCAGACCGCCCGCATCGGGCGTGATGGCCACCGACGCGGCGACCATCGCCAGCTGTACCGCGGCGCCGTCACCGGCGGCGCCGCTCAGGTAGCCCCAGGCGGTGTAGCCGCCGGTTTCGGTCCGCAGCAACCCGTCCAGGTGCAAGACATCGAAGCCGGGGCCGAACTCCTCGAGCTGGCTGACGAGATCGTCCGTCAGGTCAATGAAGAGCCGTGGCAGGTCAGCGCCGAGACCCCGGATGGGGACCGCCACGCTGTCCGCGGACGTCACCGGTCCCCGTCCCTCCCTGGCCAGCTCAAGCACCGCCCGCAGCCCCGCTTCCACCAGCTCCACCGGGGTGGACGCCGACGCCGTCAGGTTTACGCTCCCGGTCGCGTTGCCTCGATGGAGCTGATACATTCTGGATCCTCCATGCGGGTCGCGGCGCCGGCGGTGAGCGTCGCGGGGTGAGGCAGCGACCGGCCGGCAGGGAGAGCGGAAGGCTTGCATATCCAGGAGGCTTGCATATCCTTGACTGCATGACGTGGACCCCAACCTTGGAGACCAGCAAAGGATACAGCGTGAAGATCGGGGGAATCGAGCTCTGGCCGGCGGCGAAGGCCACCGCCAAGGATTTCATGGCGGCGGACCTGCAGGGGATGGCGGCGGAGGTCGCCTACCACCTCCTGTTCTCGGTGGTGCCCCTCCTGATCTTCCTCACCTCGTTGTCCGGCTTCGTCGGCCGCCAGATCGGGATTGGCAACGTCCTCGGCGAGATCACCGTCTGGCTGCGGACGAGCGCGAACCTGCCGCCGGCGACGGTCGAGGTCGTGATCACGCCGATCGAGCAAGTGCTGCAAGACCAGACCGGGGGCCTGTTGTCGGTTGGCGCCGTGATCGCGCTCTGGAGCGGCAAGAACGCGGTCTCGGCCCTGATGAAGGCGCTCAACGTCGCCTATAACGAGCAAGAGACGCGGCCCTGGTGGCGCACCCAGGCAATCTCGCTGGGATTGACGGTCGCGCTCGGGATCACCGCCATCGCGGCCTCGTTCTTCTTCGTCACCAGCACCGCCGCCGGCAACCGGGTTGCCGGCTGGCTGGGCGTGTCCGGCGCCTGGGCGGCGGTTTGGGGCTGGTTGCGGCTGCCGCTGATCGCCCTGATCGTCTGCGTCGTCGTCAGCTTCTTCTATTGGATCGGCCCGGACCGCCATGCCAAGTACGAGCTCATTACCACCGGCTCGATCTTCACCGTCGCCCTCTGGACCCTGGCCACCCTGGGCCTGGGGTCCTACTTTGAGTACGTGGGTGGGTACGTTGCCGCCTATGGCATTCTCGGCGGCCTGCTCGGCTTCGTCTTCTGGCTCTACGTGATGTCGCTGATCCTGCTCTTTGGCGGCCAGCTGAACGCGATCCTGCACCGGCAGCGGGCCACCGGCAGCGTGGAGTCCGGCTGGGCCCCGGCCACCCGGGTGGACCGCCTCGGCGTCCGCCCGACCGGCGCTATCGCTGGGCCGCCGCTCGTGTTCACGTCCTCGATTCAGGACGAGGTCCGGGGAGTGGCCGGGCGCCTCCGTTCCGCCGAGGATGCGGCGCGACGGGCGCGGATGACCGGGCGGGACCACGACCGCCGGGGCCGTTTCCTGGCGGCGGCCCGGATGTTGGGCGCCGCCGCGCTGGCGGCGGTGTCGGCCATCCTGCTTGGCCTCCGGCAGCGCCTCTAGCCAGGGGTGGCGGACCGGGCCGGCCACGGTTCCACGTGAAACCCTCCTCGATCGAAGCGCTCGTCTCGCGCCGCCCATGCCCGCGGGTCAGGATCTCCCGATCGGGTTTGGCTCAGGTCCGGCATTGATCGTGCCTCATCGGCACGCATCGATCGCGGCTTGTCTCGACGGGCTGGTGTGGTGTCGTCTATCCTGGCTTCCGGTCTTGGCGTTCGCTTGCTCCGCTCCCCGTCTGGCCGCGAAACGGCCGCGTCACGCGAGACGTTAGAGGGGCGGAAGGGAGCGAACGCCGGCATGGATCTGACCATACCTTGGACCACAGCGAGGCCGGGCGTCCTCCGGGAGCCGGCCCGTGGGAGTCGGATCTTGACGGCGGACGACACGGATCTCGTCGGGCGGGCCCGGACGGGAGACCAGGTCGCGTTCACACATCTATTTGAGCAATACCATGCGCCGATCCTTAACTATCTACATCGGATGGTGGGCGATCGAGCGCAGGCTGAGGATTTAACCCAGGATACGTTCCTGAAGGCGTACAACGCGCTGCCGGGAACCCGGCCCGACCTCGCGTTCAAGCCCTGGCTTTACCGGATCGCCACCAACACCGCGATCAGCCAGCTCCGGCGCCGCAGAATCGTGCAATGGATCCCCTTCATGCCGGGCCACGACCACGCCGCCGATGATGCGGTTGAAAAGAGCGTCACCCGGCGCCAGGATATCCAGCAAACGCTGGCCAAGTTGCCGAGCCACTACGCGGCGGTGCTGTTGCTCCGGCACTACCAAGGGTTGTCGCTGGCGGAGACCGCGCAGACGCTGGGCGTCACCGAAAACGCGGCGAAGCTGCGGCTGTTCCGGGCTCGCAAAGCGTTCGCCGAGGTCTACGAGGTGGCGAACGCGGTGGGCGGCAGCATCGAGCTGCCTCCAAAGCGGGAGCGGGAGGGCCGCTCGTGATGACGCACGACCAGGCCAAGGCCCTCATCTCCGCTCGCTATGACCAGCTCCTCTCCCCTGCCGAGACGCGAGCCGTGCAGGAGCATCTGGCTGGTTGCGCCGCCTGCCGCCAGTTCGCGGCGGAGACCGACCTCCTGGCCCATGGCCTGCGCTCGCTGCCCCAATTGCCGCCCAGTCCCCGCGTCAGTCGCGCCGTCCGCGCCGGCATCCAGGGCGGTGGCTCGCCGTGGGGCTGGTTGGGCCAGGGGATGCGGATCGCGACCTCGCCGGCGCTGGCCATCGCCAGCAGTTTCGTCCTGATCGCGGCCCTGGCCTTCATCGTCGTCCTGGCGCTCCGGCCGATCGGGATCGACGAGGAGTCGCGGGCGACGATCAGCGCGATGGCGATCGACGAGGAGGACTCCGAAACGCCGACCGCGACGCCACCGCCGGCGGCGACCATGGAGGCGCCGACCGCTGCCCCAACCGAACGCCCGGTGATGACCCCGACGCGAGAGCCGACGCCGGCGGCAACCGAACCCCAACCAAACGTGGCCCCGCCGACGCGGACCCCGGTGTCGACCGTTCCGGCCGCGCCACCGCCGGCGCCAACCCAACCCGCCATCGCGCAAGCGACGGAGCCACCAGCGGTGGAAACACCGGCGCCGACCCTTCCCGCCGAACCGACGCTGGAAACGACGCGCCAGATCACCTCCGCTCAAACGGCGGCGACGACCGAGGCGGTTCCGGAGCCGGAACCCACGTCACCACCGATTGTCCTTTCGGACCAGAGTGCTCCGTTTACGTCGACCGAGGAACCGGACGTTGACGCGGAGTCCGCGGCGCCGCTGGAACTGGCGCAGCCCACCATTGCATCGGGTGGTCCCCCCATGGATGGGCCCGATGCCGCCGAAGCCGGCGATGCCGGTGCGGCGAGCACGACGACCCTGGCGGGATCGGAGGCAACTGACGAGGCGACGGGCGAACTGGCCGCGCCAGGGGAGGACACCGCCGAGGCGCCGGTGACGGAACCAGCAACCGAGCCGGCTCCCCCGCCGGCGGAGCCGACATCGACGCCGGCCGAGACCCTGGTCGAAGACGAGCCGGGCCGGTCCCGGTCCGGCGAACCAGCGGCGCCGCCGCCACTGCCGGAGCGAACCGGCAACGAAGCCATCGGCATGAGTGCCGCGGAGATGGCGGCGGAGATCCAGGCCACGGTGAATGCCGGGC
>JACCYK010000072.1 GCA_013696525.1 Chloroflexia bacterium | reverse complement strand
TTTGACACGAGGATTGGGTAACGGTAGCCCCGCCGATCCCATGCCGTCGTCAGATTCCGGCACAGCCGGTCACCCCGGGGGAGCCCCTGATGTCTACGGTTCAAGCGAGCGCGGGGCATGAGCGATTCAGCGCCGACCATGCACGCCAGTACGACGAGCGAATCCGGGTCAGCATTCCCGGCTACGAGCTTCTGCACCGGCTGTCCGCCGCCGCCCTCCGCGACCGGCTCGCTGACGACGCCGACCTGCTGATCGTGGGCGCCGGCACCGGGGCCGAGGTTCTGCTCCTCGGTCAGCTCTATCCTGGCTGGCGATTCACCGCCATCGACCCCGCCGCCGACATGATCGCGATCGCCCGTGACCGGTGCGCGGCGGCGGATCTCGGCGAGCGGGTCGAGCTCATCGTCGCCACCACGGATCAGCTTCCAAACAGCGACCGCTACGACGCCGCGACTGCCTTACTGGTCATGCACTTCCTGCCCGACGACGGAGCAAAATTGGATTTCCTTCGCCACATCAGCGACCGGCTGGTTCCAGGAGCACCCTTCGTCATCGCCGATTTCCATGGCGATCACACGGCAGACGGGTTCTCTCGTGTGTTGCGGATCTGGCAGCGCTATCAGCTCGATCTCGGTGTGCCGGAGGAAAAGACGGTCGAGATGGCTCAGCAGGTGCTCGAGCATATCCAGTGGGCGACCGAGTCACGCCTGCGCGACCTGTTCCGGTCCGCCGGGTTTGCCGAGGTCGACCTGTACTTCAGGGGCGCCCTGTTCGGCGCCTGGTCGATGCGCAAAACGACCTCGTCGTAGACACCGCGAGTCACGAGCTGGGCCATCGCTCGATCGAGCGGGAGACGTGGGACCTGTCCGGGCGCAACCCGGCGATGCCAAGCTCGGCCAGCACCGTCCGCGCGTGGACATCGTCGCGGCGCAGTTGCGCGATCAGCGCGTCGAGGCCGTCGAACACCGCATCTCCGCGCAGGCGTTCGATCAGGTCAACCCGCAGGATTTGGCCATAGAGGTCGCCATCGAAATCGAGCAGGTTGGTCTCGACTTGGCGGGCGCCGCTATTGACCGTCGGCCGCGTTCCGACGTAGGTCATCGCCGGTCGGGGCGCGGTGTCGTCCGGGAGCCAGGCCAGGGAGGCGTAAATGCCGTCCGCCAGGGCCACCAGCTCCGCCGGCGGCGCCACGTTCGCGGTCGGGAAGCCGATCGTGCGGCCGAGATGGGCACCATGGATGACTTCGCCGCTGACTCGGAACGGCCGGCCCAGCAAGCGCCGGGCGAGCCCGACAGCACCATTGCTGACCGCCTGCCGGATCGCGCTGGAGCTGACCATGTCCGGTCCAACCATCAGCCGTCGCAGGGCGACGACCGCGAACCCGAGCTCCTGGCCAATCTCGGTCAAGCGGGCGACATCGCCCACCCGGTTGCGGCCAAGGGCGAAGTTGTCCCCCACCCAGAGCTCGTGAAGATGACTGACCGCGACCAGGTCCGCCATGAATTGCTCGGGCGATTGGGCGGCCAGCGCCAGGTTGAACTCGATCGCGACGATCTGATCGACGCCGCTGCTCGCCAATTGCTCGACCTTCTCCGCCACCGTGCAGAGCCGGCCGGGGAACTTCTCGGGCCGCAGGACTTGCGGCGGCAGCGGCTCAAAGGTCACCGCCATCGTGGCCAGCGATTGCTCCCGGCCGCGGGTCACGGCACTCCGCAGCAAATGATGGTGCCCGAGATGCACCCCGTCGAAGGTGCCGATGGTGACGATCCGGGGTGTCGCCGCCAACCCGCGCAGCTCCACCAGCGTATGCGAACTTGACGTGACCGTCACCGGGCGCTCCCTCATGTCCCGTGCGTGATGACTTTCGCCGGCCGCCATGACCGGCCGGTCTCATCGGCCAAACCGATGCCGATCCAATGACCGGACGAATCATAGACGCGGGCCCGCTGGGGCGCTGGCTCGTCGCCCATCGCCTCGCGCCGGACCAGCTTGCCATGATGCCAGGCAATCGTCTCCGCCGCGTCGAGCGTCAGGGCCGGCCAGTCCGCCAGCACCGCATCCGACGGGATGGCAAGCTTGGGCCACGCCGCCGGCAGATCCGCCGCCGCCAGGTCGTCCAGCGTGATCGCCGCGTCGAGCGTGAAGGGGCCGGCTCGGGTGCGAACCAAGTTTGACAGATAGGCGCCACCGCCCGTCACCGTCCCCAAATCTCGGGCCAGGGCGCGGATATAGGTGCCCTTCGAGCATTCAACCAGCAGGGTCGCTACCGGCGGGGTCCAGGCGAGGAAGTCGAGGCGCGAGATGACGACCGGACGCGGCGCCCGTTCGACCTCCTCACCGCGCCGGGCTAGCTCGTAGAGCCGCTGCCCATCGACCTTGATGGCGGCGTGCATCGGCGGGATTTGCGCGATTGCGCCACGAAACCCGGCCAGCGCGGTCTCGATCCCCTCGCGCGTCAGCGCGGCGGCATCGTGCGTCGCGGTCACCTGGCCATCGCGATCATGGCTGTCGGTCTCGACCCCGAAGGTGATCTCCGCGCGATAAGCCTTATCCGCCACGGCGAGGTATTCGAGCACCCGGGTGGCGTGGCCGACCGCGAGCGGCAGGACGCCGGTGGCCGCCGGATCGAGGGTGCCGGCATGCCCGATCTTCCGCACCGCCAGCAGGCGCCTCGCTCGGGCCACGACGTCGAAGCTCGTCCACCCGGCCGGTTTATCGATCACGAGGAAGCCATGCAGTGGCGGCGCTGGCCGTGCCGGCCGCTGCCGCGAGTGATCCCGCGGGGCGGGATCAGCGACCGGCATGAACGACCGCCGCCCGGGCTGGAGATGGGCGGGGGGGAGCCTCCAACAACTCGGCGACGCGGTGCAGGAAGGCGTCGATGTCGGCCCGGGTGTGCCCGTCGAGGTGCATGCCCGCCGCCCGCGGGTGGCCGCCGCCGCCGAAGTCGGCGGCAATGGCCGAGACGTCGACCGCGGTCTCCAGGCTCCGCATGCTGACCCGCCAGCCCCGCTCGTCTTCATCCTGATAGAGGATCACCGCGATTCGCGAGCCTTGCGTTCCAGCCAGAAAATTGACGAACCCCTCGGCCTCGTCCATCGCCGCCCCGCAATCCCGGAAGCCGGCTCGCGTCAATTCGGTCCAGATGATCTGGCCGGCCCAGCTGACGTTGCTCAGGCCGTGTTCCCACAAACAGACGGTCGAGCGCGGCTTGAGCCGGAAGAGGCAATCGACCACGGGCATCAGGTCGCCGCCGGCGTCGACCAGATCGGCCACGGTCCGGATCGTTTGCGAGGTGGTCGACGGGGTCCGCAGGCCCAGGGTGTCGCCATAGAGGCCGGCCAGCAGTGACTGGGCGATCGGCGGCGTGATCACGGTCCCCCAGGCTCGCAACAGCTCGGTCACGATCTCCGCCGCCGCCGCCGCGTCCGGGATCACGATATTGACCGCCCCAAAGCGGTCGTTCGTCACATGATGATCGATGTTGACGATCGGGACCGAGCCGTCGAGCTTGTCCGCCTCGTCTTTTGAGAACCGCCCCAGCCGCCGGCGGTCGGCACAATCGATCATGCAGATCAGATCGTAGTCGGGCAATGGATCCCGGCCGTAGACGAGCACCGCGTCGATGTCGGGCAGGAATTTCAGGCTGGACGGGATTTCGGTATCCGTCACCAAGGGGTAGGCGTCGACGCCAACTTGGGCCAGCGCCTGCCGCATCGCGATCGGCGAGGAGAGGCCGTCGGCGTCGACGTTTTGGTGCGTTGGCATCAAGACGGTGCGAGCGCCATGCAACCGGCCGCGGGCGGCGGCGGCCTCGTCCGGGTCGATCTTCCAGGTCACTCGCGTCCCTCCGTCTCGGCCGGTTTCGGGGCGGGCCGGTTGGCCGCCGGGGTGGCCAGGTTCAGCTCACGCAGGACATGACCGATCCGCTCGGCATGTTCCATCGAGCGGTCATCCCGAAACTCGAGGTCCGGGATTTGGCGCATCCGCATCCGGGGCTTCAGATGGCGCCGGATGAACCCGGCCGCCGAACGCAACGCGGTCAGGGTCGCTTCCCGTTCCTCATCGGTGCCAAGCACACTGATAAAGACCCGGGCCGAGCGCAAATCGGGCGGCACCTCGACCCGGGTGATGCTGAAGAAGCCGATCCGGGGATCGTCCACCTCCCGGCGAATGATGTCATCGACCTCTTCGCGCAGGAATTCACCGACCTGCTGGGTTCGTCTACTCACGTGCCTCTCCGGACTCACCGATCGCGCGCGGGAGACAACGCTCCTGGTCGGATCCCGCGATCCGGCCCCGGAGCGTTGGGTCCGCGTTACGTTCGGGCGACTTCCTCACGGTGATAGAACTCGAGCTGGTCGCCGACTTGAAGGTCGTTCGTGCTATCGAGGCCGAGGCCGCATTCGTAGCCGGCGGCGACTTCGCGCACGTCGTCCTTGAACCGCTTCAACGACTTGATGCCGCCTTCGTGCATCACCGTGCCGCTGCGCAGCACACGGACCTTGACGTTTCGGTTGATCTTGCCATCTAGCACGTAGAGCCCGGCGACGACATCATTACTCGGCAACTTGAAGGTGTCGCGCACCTCGGCGTAGCCATCGGTCACATCCTGGAAGATCGGCGCCAGCAGCCCGGTCATGGCCGCCTTGACCTCGTCCAACAGGTTGTAAATGATGTTGTAGAACCGAACATCAACTCCCGCCGCGTCGGCCGCCCGCTTGGCCGCCACATCGGGCCGGACATTGAAGCCAATGATGATCGACCGCGTGGTGGCGGCCAGGTTAACGTCCGATTCGCTGATGGCGCCGGTCGCGGCCAAAGTCAGGCTCATCCGGACCCCGTCGTCGGTCTCATCGTTCAATTTCAGCAGCGCGTTTTGGATCGCACCGAGCGAGCCTTGGACATCCGCCTTGAGGATGATCCGCAGCTCGGCGACGCCGCCTTCCTGCACCTGGTTCGAGAGGTCGATCAGCTTGAACGAGCGGTCGGCGCCTAGGGATTCGGCCCGCCGTTGGGACAGGCGATGCTCCGCCAGGTCGCGGGCGACCTTCTCATCCTCGAAGCTCTGGAAGGAGTCGCCGGCTTGCGGCACATCGAGCAAGCCTAAGATCTCGACCGGGAAGCTTGGCTCCGCCCGCCGCACCCGCTTGCCATGGTCGTCGAACATTGCCTTGATCCGGCCCCAGGTGCTGCCGGCGACCACGACATCACGCAGGTTGAGGGTACCGCTCTGGACCAGCACGGTCGCCACCGGCCCGCGGCTACGATCGACCTTGGCCTCGATCACGACGCCGCTCGCCGGCTTGTAGGGGTTGGCCTTCAGCTCGTGGACATCGGCCACGAGCAAGATGACCTCGAGCAGATCGTCGAGCCCCATCCGCTCCAGAGCCGAGACCTCGACGAACGGGACATCACCGCCCCAGTCTTCCGGCATCACCTCGATCTCGGAGAGCTGCTGCCGCACCCGGTCCGGGTTGGCGCCGGCGCGGTCGATTTTGTTGATCGCCACCACCAGCGGCACGTTTGCCGACTTGATGTGGGCCACCGCTTCCCGCGTCGTCGGCATCACGCCGTCGTCGGCGGCAACCACCAGCACGGCGACGTCGGTCGCCTGCGCCCCGCGGGCCCGCATCGCGGTGAAGGCTTCGTGGCCGGGGGTATCGAGGAAGGTGATCTTGCGGCCCTGGGTCTCCACCTGGTAGGCGCCGATGTGCTGGGTGATGCCCCCGGCTTCGCCCTCGGCCACGTTCGCCGACCGGATCGCGTCGAGGAGCTTCGTCTTACCGTGGTCAACGTGGCCCATGATGGTGACCACCGGCGGCCGCGCGATGGCGCGGGGGTCGGCCTCGGACTCCGTGCGCCGCGCTTCAAAATCGGCGATGTCTTGCTGGACGATCTCGGGCACGTCCTCGAACGTTTCCCAGCCTAGCGCTTCGGCCACCCTGGCGGCCGTGGAGTAATCAATTTGCTGATTGAGGTTGGCCATCATCCCGAGCTTCATCAGCTCTTTGATGATCTCGATCCCCGTCGTCTGCAACTGTTCCGCCAGCTCGGCCACGGTGAGGACCGAGGCAAGCTGGACCGGGGTGCGCTCGACTGGTAACGGCTCGCGACGCAGCGCGACCGTGCGCGCCCCGCGGC
>JACCYK010000066.1 GCA_013696525.1 Chloroflexia bacterium | reverse complement strand
GGGGCGGCCGCGAACACCCCCAAGCCGCAGGGGCAATGCGTCCCGTCGGGCGGGGTCGTGATCAATGGCGGCTCGGTCAGCAACACCACCAACCTTGATCTCAGTGCCGACGGCGGCACCGCGATCGGGGACGCCGGCGGTGGCGACGACAATCTGGCGGTGGTCTCGGATCGCAACGACCGGCGCAACGGCAACGACGGCGACGACACTGCCGCCGCCGGCAATGGCGGCTCGGCCGATGCCGCCGCGAATGGCGGCGCGATCAGCGTCGGCGATGTCAACTCGGGGAACAACCGAGGCAACGCGATCAGCGTCGGCGACACCTTCTCCTCGGGCTGCGCCCCGCTCGATAGTCGCGGCAACCCGGTCGCGGTGGCCGCGGTCCAGATCGACGGCGGCGACGTCACCAACGAGACCACGATCGACGTCAGCGCCGATGGCGGCACCGCGATCGCGGACGCTAGCGGCGGCGACAACAATATCGCGGTCAACAATGGCCGCAACGGCAACGCGGGGAACGGCGGCATAGTCTCCGCCGGCAACGGCGGCACCGCCAACTCGAGCGCCAACGGCGGCGCCATCTCGATTGGCGACGTCAACTCGGGCGGCAATAGCGGCAACGTCATCACGGTCGGCAACACCATCAGCGGTGGCGTCCCGATCGTGCCCGTCAAGCCGGTCCCGGTCAAGCCCGTGCCGGTGAAGCCGGTGCCCGTCAAGCCCGTGCCCGTCAAGCCGGTCCCGGTCAAGCCAGTGAAGCCGGCCCCCGGCCGGCCAGATCGGCCGACCCGGGCGCCAGTGCGCGCGATGCCGCGGGCGCTGCCCGACACCGGCACCGGCAACCTGGTCCAGGGTGAGACCAACCTGCACCTGCTGGCGGTCCTCGCCGCGGCGACCGTGATGGCCGCTGCCGCTGGCCAGCAAGTGCTTCGCCGCCGGGTGGGCTGACGCTCGCGCACGCCGCGCTCCACGGACAATGCCGCCGGTCCCGGGCTGGGACCGGCGGCATTGTCGTTGGCCGAGCCCTCGTGTCTACTCGATGACCTCACACTGGTGGGTGAAGCCGCTGCAGCCGCCGAGACAACACTCCGAGGTTTTCGTGCAAAGTCCGGTCAGGTGGGCGCAGTTGTTCGCCCGGCAGGTGCAAACCGTTCCGATCTCAGAGTTGCTAATGCAGGCGCAGATGCCGGACTGGCAACCGAACCGCTTCTTCGGGTTGCAGTGATCGCCAGTCTCGAGCGGACCGTTGACGCAGCCGATGTCGTTAAGGCAGATTTGGCCGGGTTGGCAGCAGGTGTTGTAGCAGGCAATCGCTCCCTTACACTTACACGTCCCGGCCTTACACTTGGCGCCGCCGCAGCACTTGTGCTTCTTCTTATCGCAGGGTTTTCCCGGCTTCCGGCAGGCAGCAGCGGCTTCCCCGAGGCCGAGCCGGAGCGCCGCCGCGCCAACCGCGCCTCCCAAGGCGAAACGCAACGCGCCTCGCCGGCTGGTGACGAACGCTGTCGTCAACTCGTCGAACCATTGCCCACCCATTCGTTGATCCTCCTCGACGGCGAGGCGGCCATGACCCGCCACGAGTCCGGTGCCGGCAGCCGCCACACGATCCCGCCGACTCGTGCCGCGGGCGCATCCGCTCCTAGATCGGTCCGTGATTCGGGCCGACCGGCCTCTCCACGGGTGCCACTCTAGGCGACGCCCATTAGCCGGTCATTAGCTGACCATTCCGTGTACCAGGAGCACGCCCTGGAAAGATGCCGCTGACACGGAATCCGGATCACGCGTTTGTTCTTGCCCGCGGGATTGGGAGTTAGGAAGCCGATCGTGTCCCTGCGGGACTGGGGGTTAGGGGGTCGATTCCGGCGCCGAAGCGCAACTTCATCACCGGGACAGGGACGCACCGCGTGGCGACGAGCGGTCGCAACCGTGTGTAGTTCGCGCCATCAGAGAACAGCGAGGGCACAAAAAAACGAGGTGGGGTCGCGCGACCGGATGGGAACGCGCGACCGACGCCTCGGGGAGGGAAGGACGCCACGCGCCGTGGCTGGCGACGCGGGCAGGGAGTAATCTCGATCTGTCGGCTATCGCTCGCGCGACCCGTCCGAATCTTGGCGGCGACATTGCCACCCGTTGAGGTCGCCCGCTGGCTGGAGGACCAGACCGCGTCAATGACCTCTAGGAACAATCATACGGTGACAAGAAGGCAGCAGCATGTGCCAATCGGATAGCCAGTTCGGCACGTTCGAACCAAAGAAACTGAGGACTAACTGTACGTACACCATTCGTCGCGCTGCCAAGGATTGCCCCGCCGTTGACCCGCCGCGGATCGCGCGGAACGCTTAACCGTCAGATCAAGCCGCGCCGGATCGCCTCCGCCACGGCGTGGGCGCGGTCGACCGCCCCAAGCTTGGCGAAAATGACTTGGAGCCGCTTCTTGACCGCGACCTCGGTCCGGCCGAGCGTCACGCCAATCTCGCGGTTCGTCGCCCCTTCGCTCGTCCGCCGCAAGATCTCGAGGTCTTCTTCGGAGAGATCGACGGAGCGCTGCGTTTGCTCGCGGGCGAGGCCGCTAAATTCGCGCAGCATACCGTCCAGCAGCTCCGGGCTGAGCTGGCCCCGACCCCGCGCCGCAGCTCGAATCGCCGCGATGAGCTGTTCCGGCGGCGTGCTCTTCAACAGATAGCCGTCGGCCCCGGCCTCGATTGCCTGCCGGACATAGGCTTGGTCGCCATACGAGGTCAGGATGATGACGGCCGAGGCAACGCCTTGCTCGCGCATCCGGCGGGTCGCCTGCACGCCGCTGGCGCCCGGCATCCGCAAATCGAGCAGGATCACATCCGGCCGCAGGGCGCGCGCCCGATCGATCGCGCCGGAGGCGTCATGCGCTTCACCAGTAACGTCGATATCGCCGGCCGTTGCCAGCATCTTCCGGAGACCTTCGATGACCACGGGATGATCGTCGACCAAGAGCACGGTGATCATACCGGCGCCGCCTGGACGAGATGATCCTCAACCCCGTCCGGCTTGACCACGACCGTGATCGTTCCCGTCTCTTCCAACTGCTCGGCCTCCATTCGCCGCTCGATCACGATCGTGGTGCCGTCGCCGGGTCGCGACGACACGGCGAAGGCGGCCCCGATCGCGGCCGCCCGTTCCCGCATGCTCAGCAGTCCCAGGGCGCTCGGCCGCGCCGCCGATTCGGGGTTGAAGCCGGCCCCATTGTCGCGAATGATGACCCGCAGGGTCTCGTCGTTGGTTTCCAACTGGACCACGGCCTGGTCGGCCGCCGCATGGCGCAACGCGTTGTGCAGCGCTTCTTGAACGATGCGGTAGACCGCAAGCCGTACCTCCGGCATCAACGTCGGCGGTTCCCCGATCAGCTCCAACCGGCACTTCAGCCCCGAGCGCTCCACCTGATTGATATAGCGCTCGATGGCGGCAACCACGCCGAGGTCATCGAGATCAGGTGGCCGCAAAGCGAAAATAACATGGTGCAGCTCTTCCATGGCGCGGGTCAGCAGGTCGGCAATGGCATCCAAATCAGCGATCGCGGTGTCGCCGTTGCTGCTCGCGGTCACCTCGGAGGACCCCGCCGGCCCCAGCCGGAGCGCCCGCGTTTGGTAGAGGGCGCCGGTAATGAGCGGCGCCACCGCATCATGGATGTCACCGGAGATCCGCCGGCGCTCATCCTCCTGCAAGCGCACCGTCCGGCGGTTGAGCTCACGCATCTGCTCGGCGTGGGCGGCGCCCGCTTCGCGCGCCAGCTCGAGGTCGTGGACCTGACTCTGGAGCCGATCGGACATTTCGGTAAAGGCCACCCCGAGCGCCGTGATCTCACCGCCGCCACTCGGCGCCGCCCGCTGGCCGAAATCGCCGCGGGCGATGGCGAAGGCGTGGGCGGTCAGTTGCCGGATGGGACGAGCGACCCACTCGCCGAGGGTGAGTGTGAGGATCAGCGTCGCCGCCACCGCCAGCGCCAGCGCGCTGACCCCCCGAATCAACAACGCCCGGTTTGGGCCGTACGTGAGCGGCGATGGCTGCGTGACGAGCACGGCCCAGTTCGCGCCTGTCAACGGCACCGGTTCGACCGCGGCGAGCCGCTCGGCCCCTGATTCATCGACGAAGCTATACGTTCCCGCCAGGCCGCCGACCGCGTCCCCGATCGGCAGCGCCAGCCGGTCGGCGGTCTCCGACTCTTCCATCCCTGGCGCCTGGGCGGCCAGAACTTCGTTCTCCGTAAAGATGGCGATCACGGTCTCCCCGCGGGCGAACGGTAACACCGTGTCCTTGATCCGGTCGGCGGAGAGCAACGCCCCCACCACGCCGACCGGCTGGCCATCCTCCTGCTCCTGGGCCCAGACCGGGGCGACGATCGCGAACAGGGGGCCGTCATCGGTCGTGAGCCGGTTCGAGACGCCGAACTCCTCCCCCAGCATCGCCTGATCGATGGCCGCGTTAAACGAGCTCGTGTTAGTCAGGATCGATGGATCGAGACCGGCGAAGTCGATCAGGTCTCGCTCGGCATCGAGCAAGAACAGCGCGTAGACGCTCGGTCGGGCCCGCTTGAACTCATCCAACACGGCACGCGAGCGAGTGGCATCGAGCTGGCGAATCCGTTCCGTGTTTGCCAGCTCGATCAGCATCCGGCCATTGTCGTCGAGCGTCGCCCGCAGCACCTGGGCAACGACTTCGGCGGTCGCGACCTCGGCATTCAGTAATTGGGCCCGGCTATGCTCCAGGCTCTGGCTGAGCACATAAATCGTCACCCCGAGCAAGGGCAACAAGCAGGCACCCGCGATCAGCAGGAACCGTACCCGTAGGGACCACCGGTGCTCGAACTGATTGCCGTGACGATTGCTTGGTTTCATAGACACCAACCATAACCGGGCGCAAGCGGATAGCCACCATTGTATCCGAACGGAACCACGGGCCGGCCCTTCCGTACCGTTGGCGTGCAGCCAATAACCCCAGAGCCGCTCAAAACGTCGATCAGCGTCTATTCGCGAGGACGCGCGACTCCCCGCGCGTCTGGATTGATTGCCGACCTGATGCGAGCAAGAGGCCCACATGGGGCCGCCGTCCTACCCAAAACCTGCCGCGACCGTGTGGTTCACATTGAAGCAAACGCGCAACTGGGTCACACTCCGCGTCGGGACGAGGGGCGGCCGATCCGACGCGCGAGGTTCATCGATGTCAACACCAACCTGCCCAACATGGGGCGGCGGCGCCGATCCAAGAGATGTCTTTTGCACATCGTGCGGCGGCCGCCTAACGGCGGCGACGGCGACCCCGCCCCCGCATAGCCGGTCGTCCGGCCGCGGGCGGCGGCTGGCGGCCACGCTCCTGATTGTCCTCGTGTTCGCCGCCGCCGCGGTCACCGGCCTCATGCTCCGGGTCCTGTCCACGGTTGGCTCCCTTCAGGCGGTCAGCCCGCCGCCGGCGAGCGTATCCCTGTCGGCCCTAGGCCTCCCCGACACCGGCGATGTTGATACCAACCCGGCCCATGCCGCGATCGGGACTGACCAGCTCGCGCCAAGCGGAAACCCGCATTGGTGGGACGACCTTGGCCAGACGCTGGCCGGCACTTCCGACACAGTCAGCGGCGTGGCGGTCGCCGCCGGCGCCCAACCGACCGTCCCCGAGCCGATGACCATCCTCCTGCTTGGGGTCGACGCCCGGCCCGGTGAGGCAATCGATATCGGGGTGCGGGCGGACGCGATCGCGGTGCTTCGTCTCGACCCCGCCGATCGGTCCTGCCGGCTCCTGGCGATTCCCCGCGATACGCGGACCGAGCTGCCCGGGTACGGG
>JACCYK010000050.1 GCA_013696525.1 Chloroflexia bacterium | reverse complement strand
GCCGGCATTCGTCGTCCAGGTTGAGGTTTCCATATCGCCCCCGTTGTTCATCCGCGTTACTCCGCGTGGCTCGGACGGACCGGCTCACCGTGACACTTGTTCGCGAGTGTAGGCGATCTCGTGCCTCAAGTGACCGGCCAATTCAAGTGCCAATTGAAGATTGATGCCATCCAATTCAATCTTCCTCTTTGATTTCAAGGGCTGGCTTGGATCAACGGGCCCCGCGGCGGCGCGGTTCCGCGGATGCGTTGCCAGGCTGGTGTAAACGGTTATCAGCGGATAGCGGACGAGCCGGGGTACCGACGCTGATCCGTTGCCGCGGCCATGAAGAACCGGCCGCGGACCGGCGACGAGGGGACAGTGGCTCCCGCCCGGCCGGACGGGAGCCGGTTCGTCGTTCGGCGAGTCATCAGGATTTCCGGGTGGGACGCACCGCGGGACCCATTTACCGGGCAGTCGAGCTCACGATTGCCCGCTGGGTCTTGGCGCCGCCGTAGGACTCGTCCAAGACGTCGACAATGTGGCGGACTCGGGCGGTGCTGCCGTTGCGGCCGAGGGAGGCGCGAAGCTGCATCGCGCAGCCGGGATTGGCGGTGACGACCTCGACCGCGTCGGTCGCCAGGATGTGCCGCGCCTTGCGGTCGCCGAGGTCATCGGCCATCTGTTTGCGGATGATGTTGTAGACCCCGGCGCTGCCGCAGCAGAGCGATGATTCCCGCATTTCGACCAGCTCCAGGCCGGGAATGGCGTTGAGCAGCTGACGCGGCTGGGCGGTGATGCGCTGGGCGTGGGCCAGGTGACAGGGCTCTTGATAGGTGACGACCCGGTTAACCGGCACGGTCGGCGGCGCGATCTCGTTCGCGGCTAGGTATTCGGTGACATCCTGCACTCGGGAGCTGAACTTCGCGGCCCGATCGGCGTAGACCGGATCGTCCTTGAGCAGGAAGCCATACTCCTTCAGCGCGGCGCCACAGCCGGCGGCGGTAACGATGATCGGGTCGTCACCGGCTCGCTCGAAGGCGTCGATATTCTGCCGGGCGAGGACGCGGGCCTCGGCCATGATTCCGGCGTGGACTTGGAGGGCGCCGCAACAGTGCTGGCCGGCCGGGACGTCGACCCGGGAGCCGTTGTGGGCCATGACGCGGGCGGCGGCGCGATTGGTATTGGCGAAGACGGTGCCCATGACGCAGCCGTTGAAGAGTTGGGTCCGCTGGTTCGTCGCCGCGGCTGTCGCCGGTTCCCAACGCTCGCGGCCGGGGATGAGCGCCCGGCCGGCGATCGGGGGCAGCAACCGCTCCATATCGTCCATCCCGAGGAGCCGCAAGATGCCGGTTCGGCGGACCAGCCGGTCCAGCTTGGTCCGCTGGTACATCCGCAGCGTGGTCGTCAGGGCTCGAATCCGGTTCGGTTGGGCGAAGAGCCAGCGCATGCCGACCCGTTGGACCGCGCGTTGCCAGAGCGGTCGCCGCCGGTGGGTTTCCAACTGGGCGCGGGACGCTTCGACCAGCGGCCCGTAGTGCACGCCGGAGGGGCAGACCGCTTCGCAGGCGCGACAGTTGAGGCACTGGTACATCTGCTCATCGAAGAGTGGATCGAGGAGGTCCATCCGATCGTCGGCCACGGCCCGCATCAGCCACAGCCGGCCCCGCGGCGAGGACATCTCCTGCCCGGTCAGGCGGTAGGTTGGACAGGAAGATAGGCACATTCCGCAGTGAACGCAGGCCCGGAGCAAGTCATCGTCTGGAATATCGAGGCCGCTAAACCCGCCCAAGCGCATCAGGTTCGCGTCTGCAAATTCCGCTACTGCCATTCGCTGGTGATCCTTCTCGTCTAAATGAAACCGGCAAAGCGACCGGGATTGAGCACCCGGTGGGGATCGAACTGCTCCTTCATCGCCTGCATCAGGTCCAGCGTCTCCGGGGTTCGGCCCCAGACATCGAGACCGGCTTTCCACGCCGGGGGAGCGGCGAGGATGGTGAGGTTGTTGGCGAGACCGAGCAGGATCATTTGCAGCTCGGCCAGCCGATCCGCCGAGCCGTCGTGCAGTTGGAAGCGAACGAGCACCGCACCCAGGCCGACCGAGGCGCCGAGGAAGCTCGGGGTCGCGCCTAGGACCGGGAGCTTGGCGACCAGGCCGAGGGCCAGGGCGGCTGTTGTGCGCGGCCGGACCGCGCAGCGGATCAGCACCTCGTCCTCATCGTTCGCCGTGAGCGACAGCGCCGCTTGGTAGCGCTTCCACCAGGCGGCGCTGTCGGCGCGATCGAAGATAGCGGTGTCAGCAACGAGCACTTCCGTCGCCGCGGCCAATCCGTTCCGAACGGATGGCTCACGGCCGGTGAAGCGAACGGCGACAAACCACTCATCATCGAGCCAGCCGCTCTCGATTGCCGCCGCGTTCGCCACCCGGGTTCGGATCGTGGTGGCGGCGAGCATCGCCTCCTCAATGCCGGCGAATCGAGCGACGATCGTCGCTTCCGTCCGGGGCAGGGGGAGGACTTTGAAGTTGGCGGAGACGATGACGCCCAATGTGCCGAGCGATCCATGATAGACCCGGGGCAGGTCGAAGCCGCTGACGTTCTTAACCACCATGCCGCCGGCCTTAGTCACCGTACCGCTTGGGTGCGCCATCGAGATGCCGATGAGCAGATCACGGAGCGAGCCGGCGCTATGGCGGAGCGGCCCGGTCAGGGCGGTCGCGATTAGGCCGCCGATCGTGGCGTCGTCGCCGCCCGGCGGGTCGATCGGCAGCGTCTGGCCATGCTCCGCCAGCACCGCCTGGACATCGCCCAGGCGGGCGCCGGCGCCAACCGAGAGGACCAGATCAAACGGCTCGTAGTCGATGATGCCGCCCAAGCCGCGGGTCGACAGGGCGATGTCGGCGCTCCCAGGTGGATTCCCCAGCGCCAAGGCGGTGCCGCCGCCGACCGGGATCACGCTTTGGCCCAGGTTCGCCGCGTCGGCCAGCAGCTCCGCCACCGCGGGCGCATCGCCGGGGGTCACCATGGAGGTGACGGGAACACCGTCGATCCGTGGGAGGTCGTCAATCATCACTGGCAACGGACCTGGTTTAGAGCGCATAGATACCGAGCTTCTGGGCCATGGCTTGGGCGCGTAGGGCGCGAACCTCGCCGCACATGTACCCCTTGGGAAAAATCTTCTCCGGGTTGAAATAGCCGGTCGGGTCGAAGCTGTTCCGAAGCCCGGCCATCGCGGCCAAATCGTCGGCGGTAAAGACGAGCGTCATGTAATCGCGCTTCTCGGTGCCGATCCCATGCTCGCCGGAGAGGGCGCCGCCGATCTCGACGCAGTAGACGATGATCTCCTTGCTCGCTTCCAGCACCCGCTCGACATCGCCCGGCCGGCGCCGGTCGAAGAGCATCAAGGGATGCAGGTTGCCATCGCCGGCATGAAAGACGTTGGCGATCGGGAGCTTGTACTCCCGCGAGATCTCCCCCACGCGAGATAGGGTGGCCGGCAGCTTGGAGCGGGGCACCACGGTGTCATGCAGGTAATAATTGGGCGCCAGGCGGCCCATGGCGCCGAGCGCCATCTTCCGCCCTTTCCAGAGCAGATCGCGCTCGGCGGCGGCGGTGGCGGAGCGGACCGTGGTGGCGGCGCAGTCCTGGCAGATGGCGGCGATTTCGACCCCCATGGCCTCGACCTCGTCGGGATCGCCGTCGGTCTCGATCAGGAGCACGGCGGCGGCATCCAATGGGTACCCGGCATGATAGGCGGGCTCAACTGCCTGGATCGTCAAGTTGTCCATCATCTCTAAAGCGGCGGGCAGGATGCCGGCGCCGATGATCTTGGAGGTTGCCAGGGAGGCGGACTCGATATCAGCGAAGGCAGCGAGCTGGACCAGGGTCGCGGCCGGCTTCGGGGTGAGCCGCACCAACGCCTTGGTGACGATGCCGAGCATCCCTTCGGAGCCGACCAGGGCGCCGGTCAGGTCATACCCCGCCGAGCCATCGGCCCGGCCGCCGGTCCAGACAATCCGGCCATCCGGCAGCACCACTTCGAGCCCCAATACATGATTCGTCGTGACGCCATACTTGAGGCAATGCGGGCCGCCGGAGTTCTCGGCACAGTTGCCGCCGATCGTGCAGGCGCGCTGGCTCGATGGGTCGGGGGCGAAGAAGAAGCCTTGGGGGGCGGTCGTCTCCGTCAACTCGAGATTGATGACGCCGGGCTCGACCAGGGCCGTGCGGTCCTCGCGGTCGATCTCGATGATCCGGTCCATCCGGGTCAAGGCAATGATAATGCCGCCTTGCTGGGCCACCGCGCCGCCGGAGAGACCGGTGCCGGCGCCGCGGGCGGTGACCGGCAACCCGGCCTGCCGCGCCAGCGTGACGATGGCGGCGACCTGCTCGGTGGTGGTTGGTAAGGCGACCGCCGCCGGGGCGGCGGTGTCCACCGCGCCATCGACGCTGCCGTCATATTCATAGACGAGTAGGTCGGCCGGGCGGTGAAAGACGCCGTTCGGCCCCACGATCTGCTGCAAGCGGTCGATCAGCGTGGCGCGATCCATACGAAGTCCTTTGATCGGCCAGCGAGAGCCAGAACCGGAACGCGAGGAATTATCGCCCGGCAGCGACGTTTGGGCAAGCGAGGCTCAACGACTGGAAGGCTAAACTTCGTCGGCATCGTGCGATACTTCCCCGAAACCCGCACCGAACGCTAGGATCTTCGAGCGCGAGTCCATCAAGCGGGGGAACCGACATTGGCTGACCCGGCCCGATCGCCGCGATACTGGATGATCGTTGGCTCGCTGGACAACTTCCGGCGCACCGCCGAGCTCGGGTTCACGATCCAGGGCGTGAAATCGCGCCATCGCAAGAAGGCGGAGCGGATGGCCGCCGGTGACCAGATCGCGCATTACGCGACCGGGCTCAAGGTGTTTGCCGGCATCGCCACCATCATGTCGCCCTTCTTTTAGGGCCATGACCGGATCTGAACCAGCACTGACCCGAAGAAGTCGGCGGACGATTACCCGTTCCGGGTGCGGATCACGCCCGAGGTGATCCTGCCTGAGGCGGATTTCGTGCCGGCGGCAAGTGTGGCACGCAAGTTGACCTATGTTGCCAAGTGGCCGGAGAACCATAGGACCTTGGCCTTCCAGGGCAACGTGCATGAGATTGATGACGCTGACTTCCAGACTATTCGTGACGCGATCGCGGCCCGCGTTCCCGTGGGAGCGGGTCTGAGCGATGGAGCGAGCACCTAACCAGTTGGATCCCGCGCGGGCCGCGCCACGCTGGCGCGTCCACCTCTGTTTTGGTCCCAACTGCACGCCGCGGGGGAGCCAGGCGCTCCTCCCGGTCCTGCATCAGGCAATTGCCGAAGCGGGCCTTGCCGACGAGGTCGAGGTTATCGCGTCGACCTGTCGCGATCGTTGCGATTATGGTCCCTCAATGAACGTTTACCCTGGACCAACGTTCTACAACCTGCTGACGGCGGAAGCGGTCCAGGAAATTGTCGCGGAGCACCTAGCGGCGGGCCGGCCGGTAGACCGCTGGTTCTTTCGGCCGCTGGTGATTCGTCCCACGAAGACGAGACGCCTATCGGAAAGGCAGTAAAAATCCGGTGTGTAGCCGGGGTTCAGCGGGTTAGGCACGCCAACCACTCGTTGCCAGGGTGGAGTTAGTCGTCGGGCGGTCCTTCCAACTGGCTCTGGACCAATGCGGCGTAGAACACGCCGGCCCCGCTCCCCTCCCACACCTCGACGGATCGACCGGCGCGGGCGGCGGCTTCGAACAACTGCTTGCGAATGGGACCCGGCTTGTCCGCGTCGGAAAGGTCAATTCGGGCGACCTGGCCCGGCGACAGGGCCGCGACCAGCGCGTCCAACTCCCGGTGACGCCGGCCGCCGCGTCGCCCGGTTGGCCGCGTCGGTGCGTCTTGCTCGTCGATCAATGTGTACTGCATCGTCGAATCCTCCCTCTCTGGGCGGACTATACCAGAGGTTGGGCGAAGCGGCATGCTCGAACCAACGTCACGGTGGCGACGAAAAGGCTCGATGGGGTTGCGAGCCGGTCACGCCGACCCTCGTTCGGACGAGGGGAAGAGGTCGAGGCGATCGTAGAGTCCTTGGTCGAACATCCAGCGCGCCCGCGCATAAACCGCCGCCTCGGTCTCGGCATCATAATACGAGGCGGTGGACTCGTGGGCTGATCGATTCAACCAGGGGAACTCCCCCTTGGCCGTGATCCCGATACTCCGCAGCACGTCACGGATCCCCTCGGCCAACCGCTCAAACGGCAAGATGCGCAGGTTCGGCGGCACCGCTCCATCCAGATGATAGAAACCATACAACTGGCTCAACCACGAACGAGGACCGCTCCGGTGGTTGTCGAGCACGAAGTCACGGAAGGCCAACTGCTCCGCCAGCGCCTGGAGCCGCACCGCACCTCGCGGCGGGGCAAGACCACTGTTCATGAGAGGGGCGAGCGCCACGTAGAGCACGTCGTCGTGGTCCCAGATTTCGACGGGACGCTGGAGCCGGGCGGCCGCTCGCCAGACGCTGATGCGGATCGCGTTTGCTTTTCGCTTGCCGCCCGGCTCGATCCGGGCAACCTTACCCGGCGACAATACCAGCACCAACTCCCGAAACTCCGGATCATCGAGCTCGGGTCGCGGTGGCGGACGTGGCGGTCGCGGCTCGTCGATCAGCTCATACGGCACGCTGACCTGTCGATGAAACGCATAATCGGAGACGACGAGATCGTACGGATTCCGCACCACGGCAATGATCGCTGGGAACGCTTCGAGGCGAAACCCATGCTCGTGGACGAGCCGGCGGATCGCGGCGAGCGACTGATGCGGCTGGCCGGGCAAATAAATAGCACCGTCGCGATCGAGGCGTCCGAGCGGGCCGGGGGCCATGTAGTAGACGGGAGGGGCCAGCACTTCCCGCAGGTAGGCCGTTACGGAGCTGCCTCCGGTCTTCGGTACATGGACGAAGAGAAGGTCACGCGAAAAGACGATCGCCACCGGCGCCTCAACTCTCTCCGCCGCGGTCCGCGGCGGCTCGGTCAGGGATGGCACGGCAAAGGCCCACCGCGACCGGTGAGCCTTTGATCGCTTGGTGGAGATGGGGGGAATCGAACCCCCGTCCAGAACCGCGAGCCGGCAATCTACTACATGCTTAGTCGGTGATTTGTGTGCCGGTATCGTCCCCCACCGACAGGGTCCGATTCCGGTAAGCCGGACTATCTTGGGCGGTCGCGCTCCGGCGAACTAGACCACCGCACCCTTCCTTGGTGACGCCCAACCCCGGTCCCGGAAGGGGGAGGTCCGGATGGACGCGCTACCTAGAGGTCAGTGACTTAGGCGGCGAGTGCAAAAGGCTGTGTGCCAGTTACAGTTTTTGCCCGTTTTTACGAGGCCTCGGGCACCTCGGCATGCAATTACCTGACGGACGACCCTGTCGAAACCAGACATCCCCAGATGATTTCATTATCGCATGACCGGGCGCGGATTTCCAGGGCTAAGATTGCTGTCGAGCATAGTCCGAACGCTGTCTACGGCACGTCTTGGTAGAGCCCGTTGACCTGCATGTACGACTCAACCAGTTCGGGGACCTGGTAGCGCACGGAGCGGCCGGTCCGGGCCCGGAAGCGAAGCTGCGATGACGAGATGCCGATCAACGTCGTCGGCACAATATGGATGCGGCCGCGCGCCTCCGGCAGGGAGTGGTAGATCGCCTCCAGATCAGCCGTCGAGTCGGGCCGCATGGCGACCCCCAGCTCCGCCGCTTGGACGATCGCCGCCGGATCGCGCCAGGTCGGGAGATCGCGCAGGGAGTCTTCCCCCATCAGGAAGATGAGGTGCGCGTCCGGTATTTGCTGGCTCAGGGTGGCCAGCAAGTCAGCGGTGTACGATGGGCCCGGGCGGTCGAGCTCGATCGTGCTGACGGCGAACGCGGGGTTGCCAGAAAGGGCGAGGCGGAGCATCGCCAGGCGATCGCGGTCGGGGCTGACGACCAGGTCCGCTTTGTGAGGCGGCCGTCCGGCCGGCACGAACAGGACCTTGTCAAGCCCCAGCGCCTCGGCCAGCTCGGTGGCGATGATCAGATGTCCCAGGTGGACCGGATCAAAGGTGCCGCCGAGGATGCCGAGTCGCCTGCTGTCGCCTGGAGGTGCCATGCTTCAGCCTCGCTCGACGTCGAGGTCGGCTTTGGGAAAGGCGTCCCGCAAGCGCGTCAGCACACGGGCGCTCATCTCTTCACCGGGGGGATGAAAGAGCGTCACCGAGACACTAGCGCCGTCCTCGGAAGATCTTACCAATTCGATGACCGGCGGCTGATCCGAGGCGCCATCGACCCGTGACAGCGCGGTGCTAACCAGGTCCTGGATCTCGCCGAGGGGCTCGGAAAGCTTGCTCAAGATGACGGTGATCCGGTCATCGCGCTTCGCCGAGCGGTTGGTGACGACCTCGGCGAAGACCGTCGCGTTGGGGACCGTGACCTGTTCCTCGAGCCTGGTCCGCAGATGGGTGGTCCGGAGATCGATGCTTTCGACCTCTCCCTCAACGTCCTTGACGAGGATCCAGTCGCCGACGGCAAATGGGCGTTCCACCAAGAGGTAGATGCCGGCGACGTAGCTCTTGAGCAAATCCTGGAGGGCGAGGCTGAGCGCGATCGTGCCGGCGCCGATGACAGCCAGCATGGCCGACCAACTGGCGCCGAAGACGCCGAGAATCAGCGTTATCCCCAACAGGTAAATGCCGGCGACGGCCAGATTCGTCCCCAGCGCCGCGATGTTCGGATCGTCGGTCGCGTTTGCTAGCCCCCGGGAGATCGATCGCCGGGCAAGCCGGGCGGCGGCACCGACGACAATCGCGATCGCAAGCACCTGGACCGCGCCAATGACGATGCCGGCGCCGCCGTTGGTCGCCTCACCAAACGTCGATACAACGTTATCGAAGAATGTGGTCGGATCCACGCTCGCCTCCCGTGCCGCGAATCTCGTCAGGACCATCCGTTGCCGATAATGGCCATCGCGGTCGGCCCGGCTGGTATAGTGCCATGGAGACGGCGTAGCCGGCAGTCGCTCGCCAGGCGGGAATGATCGTGCTCGATTATCATGTCCACAGCGACTTTTCAATCGACTGCGATACGCCGATGGCGGTGTCCTGCCGGGCCGCGATCGCGGCCGGCGTGACGGAGATCGCGTTCACCGACCATCTCGACCATGAGACGGCCGATCCCGGTTTCGGCTACTACCGGCCGGAGGAGTATTTACGGTCGATTGAAGCCGTCCGGCAGGAGTTCGCGGGTCAACTCACCGTGTTGGCCGGGGTTGAGATTGACGTCAACGATCGGATAGCGCCCGCGGTCGAGCGGTTCATCACCCGGTACGGGGCCAGCTACGATGTCATCATTGGCTCCGTCCATTACACCACGTCGGGTGAGTTGATCTTTCCGGCCTACTTTCGTGGACGGAGCCTGGGTGACGTCTTCGTGCCGTACCTGCGCCAAGTACAGTTCGCCGTGGAGACCGGCTGGTTCGACACGATCGGCCATCTTGACCTGCCAAAGCGGTATGCGCCGGCGGCGACCCATGGCACGTACGATCCCATCCAGTATCGGACCTATCTCGCACCGATCTTCGCCGCCCTCATCGAGCGGGGGATGTCGTTCGAGATCAACACGTCCGGGTTGAGACAGACGCCGCGGACGAGCATGCCGGGGCCGGCGGTCGCGCGCTGGTACGTCGAGGCGGGGGGGACGTTGATCACGACCGGGTCTGACTCGCATGTGGCGGAGACGATCGGCAGCGGTCTGGCGCGTTCCCTGGCCATGCTGCAGTTG
>JACCYK010000036.1 GCA_013696525.1 Chloroflexia bacterium | reverse complement strand
GGTCCTCACCGCCGCAGGCCGCCAACGAGACCGCGATCAGCGCGCCGAGCGCCACCGCGCGCGGCCAGCCCGCGAGTTTCCTGATTGCCTCGATCACCCTGTCGCCCTTTCGCCACTCTCCGCCAATTCGAAATCAGGTTAATGATGCTCCATGCCACCCGGTTTTGCCGAATCCCGGTTTCACGGGAGCGTGCTCCGGATCGTCGCCGGCCGGCGCTTAGAGGAGGCTCTGGGGGTCGACGTCGACCACCCACCCCGGCCCGGCCGGCAGCCCGTCGAGGAGAGACTCCAGCCGGGTCGAGCGCAGCACGATTTGCCATTGATAGCGACCTCGGATTCGGCCCACGAACGCCGGCGACGGTCCCAGCAGGTCCATCGTCACGCCTCGCTGCCGGGCATGCCGGGCCAGCGCTCGCGCCATCTCGTCCGCCTCGGCGGCGCAGGCGGCCTCCTGCTCGTGGCGGAACGTGTAGCGGGCCAGCCGGGTGAAGGGCGGGTACTGATGGGTCCGGCGGAAGTCAATCTCCTCGGCGAAGAAGGCGACATAGTCGTGGTGCGACGCGGCCTGGATCGCGTAGTGCTCCGGCGTGTAACTTTGGACGACGACGCTCGAGCCCGCGGTGCGGCGTCCAGCCCGGCCCGCCACCTGGGTCAACAGTTGGAAGGTGCGCTCGCCGGCCCGGAAGTCGGGCAGGTGCAGTATCGTGTCGGCGTGGATCACGCCGATGGCGGTGACGAGCGGCAGATCGAAGCCTTTGGCGATCATTTGGGTGCCGACCACGATATCGACCTCGTGCCGCTCGACCCGCCGCAGCAGCCGGTCATGTCCCTTGGCCTGGCGCACGGCATCTTGGTCCCAGCGCAGGATCCGGGCCGATGGCAGCAGCCGCCGCAGGTCCTGCTCGACCCGCTGCGTCCCGGCCCCGAAGTAGTTGAGCGTGCCCCGGCAACCCGGGCAGGCGGCCGGCGGCCGCTCCCGATGGTTGCAGCGGTGGCAGAGCAGGAGCTTGCGATCAGCGTGAAAGACGAGCGGAATGTCGCAGTGGGGACAGAGGAGGCGGCCGCCACAGTCCTTGCAGAGGACGACGGTGGCGAGGCCGCGCCGGTTCAAGAAGAGGAGGGTTTGCTCGTTCGCCGCCAGCGTCCGCGCCAACACGTCCTGGAGGGACGCGCTGAAGAGCGAGGTGTTGCCACGGTGCAGCTCCAGGCGCATATCGACGATGGCCACCGGCGGCAGGGCCAGCGATGCCCGGTTGTGCATGCCGCCGCGATGCCCGAGGTCCGGGCCCACCCGTTCCGGTAGCTCCAGCCGGGTGATCGCCGCCGTCTCCGCCCGCCAAAAGGTTTCCACCGCCGGCGTGGCGCTGCCGAGGATGACGACGGCGCCCAGCTCGGCCGCCAGGTGCTCGGCCACGGCGCGGGCGTGATAGCGCGGCTCGTTATCCTGCTTGTAGGCGCTGTCATGCTCCTCGTCCAAAATGATGAGGCCCAGATCGCGGGCCGGGGCGAAGAGGGCGGAGCGCGGCCCGACCACGACCTGGTACCGGCCCTCGGCCAGTGCCTGCCAGGTCGCGTGCCGCTCGGTATCCGCCAGGGCGGAGTGGAGGACCGCCACCCGGCCGGGAAAGCGAGCGATGAACCGGCGCACGACCTGGGTCGCCAGCGCGATCTCCGGCACCAGCACGATCGCCGACCGGCCATGGCGCAGACACCAGGCCACCGCCCGCAGGTAGACCTCGGTTTTGCCGCTGCCGGTGACGCCGTGCAACAAGAAGGGGCTCGGGTCGCGGGCCGCTAGTTGGCCCTCGATCGCGTTCCAGGCCCGCGCCTGGTCGGCGGTGAGGAGCGGCACCGGGTCGGCCGCCGGTCCTTCCAACGGCACCCGGAGGCGGGGCAAAAAAACCTCTTCGATGATCCCTTTGCGGGCCAGGGCGGCGATGACGCCATGGTCGGCGGTGGTCCGCATCAACGTGTCGGCCAGCGACACGAGGCCATTCCCGGCTTCCGGCGCCAGGCGGGCTTGCATGGTCAAAAACTCGAGGACCGCTTGCTGGCGCTCACCGCGGGGCGGATGGCCGTTGGCCGCGCCCGGCACGAGCCGGAGAAAGCGCTCGACCTTCGGATGCGGCGCCTGTTGCGATACCCTCGGCACGACCCGGAGCACGCCGCCGGCTTCGAGCTTCGGCACGACGGTCGTCAGCGGGCTCTCTAGCGCGGTCCGGGCCGCGTCGAGGGTGATCTCCGCTCGATCCTGGATCAGGCTGACCAGCTTGCGCTGGGCCGGGGTCAGCGTCTCGACGTCCCATCCGGACTCCGTCAGCTCCAGGAAGTGAACGACCCGGTGGCTGACTCCCGGCGGTAAGAAGAGCGCGAGGGCGGCGTAGCGCGTGGACGCGGTCTCGTGAGCCAGCCAGTCAGCCAGCGCGATCTGATCGTGATGGAGACGGATGGGGGGTTCGACCGCGGCATGAAGCGGCTTGAGCGTTATCCCCGTCGGCTCGTTGTGCAGGCGGAGGACGATGCCGAGGACGAGCTGCTTGCGTAACGGGACCCAGACCAATTGACCGATCGCGAGCTGACCGCGCCATTCGTCGGGAACGGCGTAGCTGAGCAGCCCATCGCCGGGTGCCCCCGGGGGGCGATCGGGCCGCATGCCCTCGACCGCGATCTCGGCGACCGCGAACGAGGAAGGCGATGACGAGCGGTGGTCGCGATCGGTCATAGGCTTGAGTCTACATCGATCTGACCCGGATGCGGATCGTTCGCCGTCGGGCCGCATCTGATGACCAGCGGTGGCGGTGACTAGGCGGGAACGACGGCGATCGCATCGATTTCGACCAGGAATTCGGGATGAGCCAGCCCGGCGACGAAGGCGACGGTGACCGCCGGCGGCCGCGCCCCGGCGGGAAAGAATTCCTGAAAGGCGGCGAGACCCGCGTACAGGGGTTGGCCCTGTACGACCAGGATGATCAGTTTGACGATGTGCTCGAACCCGGCCCCGGCAGCGGCGAGGCAGGTCTGGATGTTGTCGAGAACCTGGCGGGACTGGGCTTGAAAGTCGCCGGTGCCGACTATTTCGCCAGTGGCGTCGACCGCGTTCTGGCCCCCGATGTAGACCGTCTTGACCGCTCCGGTGACGACGACGGCCTGGGAAAAGGCGGGGTTCTGG
>JACCYK010000033.1 GCA_013696525.1 Chloroflexia bacterium | reverse complement strand
CATCTGCACGGTGTGGACCCGCCAATCCACAATGTGTGCCAGGTCCTGTCGCAGCACGGCACATCGCCTAAGACCGATTTTCAGGCAGCACACGTAGCCAAGACGAAGGGCGCGTCCAATGCAGTCTTCAGCGTCAAATCGAGTTCGCGGTTCCTCCGCTGACACGGCGATGCGTTCCGGTCTGGCTCCGGCGGCAGCCCATGATTTGGATCTCGAGGGACAGATCGCCAGCCTTGTTCGCGGATCGCTGTCCCTCAATGGTTTCAGGCAATGGTTTGCCAATGCCATGTGGGATATCGAGTTGGCTGGCGATGAAGACACGATGAGATTCGCCTACCTCGTTGAGAATCGATTGGCCGAGTTTACCGGTGGCTTTATCTCGGCACAGGGACTGATCGAGGTATTGCGGGAGGATCTTGACGTGCCCTCCCAATCGTTGATGACGCGCTCACGGTAGAGCGCCGCCGCAAGCCAAAGATCCTTGTGACCTTTATATGAAGTGTTCGTCATGACGATCCTTCTCAGCGAATCCGCGGGATCGTGCCCCGGAAGGCACCCCACCAATTCCCTAGTACGAGAGCCAAAATGTAAGCGCCGGCGTCGATGGTGACGACGGTGCTCAGTCATGTGAGCGCAATCCTGACCGCAAAAACGTTTCAAATCAGGCCTCATCAGAGCATGCGGGCGGGCCCGGGGTTTCCGAGCGGTTCGTTCGCCCGAAGGTTCAACCCGGCTGGCTCCGAGCGGCTCCGATCCTTGACGCGAGGGCGGTCGTGATCTCTCGTCCAGGATGCACGTCCGCGCCGCTGACACGCCCGAGTACAAATGTGTCAAGGAAGTGGTGGCGAGGTGCCCCGGGTCGCGACATTGTTAACCTGCTGGCGCCTTCCCGCGACCGCGGCTCGGACCTTAACCGCGACCGCTGCCGTGTGCTTGGATTGGTGCTAGGATGCACTCAAGATCTCGCGTAGAAGCCACGGTGTGGCCAATCGGGGGCGGCGGCCGGTTGGACCCGGGTCGATGGCCGGGCATAAGGAGGATGTCATGAGCATGCGATCCGCCGATCGGGGTTCCGGCACCCCAATGACGCGCCGTGAAGCGCTGGGCATGGGGATCACCCTCGCCGCCGGCGGCACCGTGATCCCCGGGACGTCCCGTGCTGCCGCGGCCGAATCATTGCGGCAGGCAACGCCGGCCGGGATGCCAGCGGATCGGGCCGAAGCGATCATCGCCATCGCCCGCGAGGTGATGGACAAGCAAGCCGTCAAGGCCGTCATCCTGCGCGTCACCATCGACGGGGAGGATGTCGTGACCGAGGCCCTGGGCGAGTCGATCACGGGCGTACCGGCCACCACCGACATGCATTTCCGCAATGGTGCCGTCGCGATCTCGTACATGGCAACGTTGCTGCTGCGACTGGTGGACCAGCAGATCCTTGCGCTCGACGATCCGCTGGCCACCTGGTTGCCCGCCCTGCCCGATGCCGACCGTGTCACCCTGCGCATGCTGGCCAACATGACGGCCGGCTACCCGGACTTCGTGCAAAACCCCAAGCTCGACCAGATGGTGTACGCCGATCCCTTCCGCCAGTGGACTCCTGAGCAACAGCTCGAGGTCGGCCTCTCCACGCCGCGGGTCTTCGCGCCTGGGACGAACTGGGACTACTCGCACACCGACTATGTGATCCTCGGGCTGGCACTGGAGCAGATCACTGGCCAGCCGCTGGAGGTCGCGCTGCAGGAGCAAGTCATTGGTCCCATGGGCTTGCGCAACACCGTCGCTTGGGCGACCCCGGAGATCACCGGACCGGTCCTGCACGCCTTCACGTCGGAGCGCCGCCCGGCCCTTGGCATCCCCGCCGGCACGCGCTTCTACGAGGAGTCGACCTTCTGGAATCCGTCCTGGACCCTCGCCCAGGGCGCGATCCAGACCACCGACATCGTTGATATGACCACGTCCGCCGTCGCCATCGGCGAGGGAACGCTGCTGTCGGCCGCCTCCCACCAGGCGCAGATTGCTCCCGATCTGCTCGGCTTCGGCTCACCGCTGAACGGCTGCCCCAACTGCCACACCCTCGACGAGACGTACAGCTACGGCCTCGGCGTCGTCCTCAGCGGCGACTGGATTGTCCAGAAC
>JACCYK010000688.1 GCA_013696525.1 Chloroflexia bacterium | reverse complement strand
CGGAAGAACTCGACCGGGTCGGCGTATTCGGGCGTGCCCTCACCGCGGGCCACCTGGGCCAGGTCGGCGGCGAACTCCGCTTGCTGGAAATTGCCGCGCTGGACATCCCGATGCGGCGTGATGACCTCGCGCCAGGGGCGGAGGCCGCCGGTGGCTTGGGTGGCGACGGCGGTCGTCGTTTTCTTGCGGGTCTCGGTCCGGGCGAACTCGGCGAACTGGGTGCGGCGGACGATCTGCCGCTCCCGCTCGATCTCGTCCGCCTGCTCGCCGGCGGAGACCGCCCGCAACAGCCGGGCCATGCTATCGAGGGCGCGCTCGGTGTCGTCGGTGCTGAACGGCTGCTGGTGGGCCCACAGGTTGCGGGCCTCGATCAGCTCATGGACCAGGTTTCGCTCCATGGCGCCAAGGGTGACGCCGAAGACCTCGCGCCAGCCGTTGCGCATCAGGTGCAGCAGGCCCTGGACATCCAGCTCCTCCGGCGCGGCGGCGCGCACCATCGGGTACGCCGTCTTGTACTGCTCCCACCAGCGCTCGCCATACCGGCCCCGCATCATCTGCTCGACCGGCGGCGAGAGCCCCGCTTTGAGCAGGTCCATCCCCTTGTTGACGCGATCCCGGTTGCTGGCGGCCATTGGTGTTGCTCCTTTCGCGGCCCCCCAACCCCCGATTCCGCGGGGCTTTTGGTTGGCTATGCGGTTGCGGCGGGGCGATGCATCGGGCGGCGAAGCTCGGGAATAAATCCCCGAGCTGAATTCACGAACCGCCCTGAAGGGCGCTCACATTGGTTCGGCAATTCTAGAGCGGTTCTCGAAAAAGTTGACCATAGCTCACTTCGCGCCGGCGTCGCGCTGGAATAAATTCCGCGCTGAGCATCGAAAAGTCCTTTCAGGACTGAGCACGAGGTTGGTGGCGGCGCGGTCACCTCATCTGAAAATCGCTCTAATTCTATCAGTGATAGAGCCAAATTCGTCCTCTCAGCCGGGTTTGTGATCTTAGCTCGGGGATTTATTCCCGAGCTTGGCTGAAGTTGCTACCACGCCCATCATCCACCGTCGCTTCCGAGCCGTTGCTGCTCGACCCGCGCCCCGGCGGCCGGGGCGGCCACCCGGACCAGCTCCGGCCATTCGACGACGAGGCCGTTGTAAGAGAGCGCTTCTTGGGACCAGCCTTTGCGCTCGCAGATGGTGTAGAGGCGGTAGGCGAGGTCCTTGGCGACATCGGCCCGGCCGCCGGCCTGGTGACGGAGGGTGCCGGCCGCCTCGCGGCCGCCCGTTTCCAGGGCCCGGATCAGGTGCTGGGCGACCTCCCAATCGGTGAGCCGGGCATCATTGGCGGGGTTCCAGTCAGCCGGCAGCTCGGCCCGCGGGATGAGGCGGACCCGGCCCCGGCCGGAGCGGATGATGCCGGCTTGGCGCATCCCCTCGACCGAGACGGCGCGGGCATTGGCCAGGGTCTCGGCCACGCCGTACTCGGCCTCGCTCATCCCGTATTGGGCGAACCAGTCGATGGCCCAGCCGGTCTCGCGGTCGTACTCGCTGTCCTGCTCGGAGAGGGCCTCGTCGCGGACCTGGTTGATGAGCTGCAACGCGGTCCGCACCCGCAGCCGCTCCCCGCCCGGCTCCAACACCGCCGCGTAGGCGGAGTAGATCGCCATCCCCGGCCCAATCGCCGCCTGCGCCAGATCGACCGGCGCAATACTCGCCTGCTGCATCGTCCGCAACGCCGCCGGCAGCTTCCGCCGCAGCTCCCGCAAGAACTCGCCACGAGTCGTGGTTGCTGCGGTCTGTGGGCGAGGCCGGAAAACTAGGACAATTGATGAAGCGAGAGCATTCGTGGCGACCTTAACGCCAGTTGGTCGTTCCGTTCGCATCGGCCAGGTTCCAGTGATTGAGAAGCCAGCGTCAAGTAACCCTTGCAGCATCGTTTCCCAGCCAGTCGATGAGAGTGCAGATTTGCCGTTGACCTCTTCCTTGTAGCGTACATGTGCTTCGGTTTGCTTAAATGCGTAGAATGCAGTCAGCGGATAGTCAGGATGAGCCGCACTATACATGCTGCTGAATGCCGCGCCCAAGCCGCGCTCGAAGAACTCTTTGGCTTTGAGTTTGTTGCCCCCAAAACGATACGGAGTCGCCACTAACTCACGTTGTTTTGGTGACAGCAAAGTAGAGAACAGGTTCGGGTAGACAGTGCGAAGGGATGGACGGAGCCATGTGAAGAAGAAGTCTGAAAGATCCGCATAGCCAATGTTGTCATAGTACGGTGGATCGGTTTGTATGAGCAAAGTATTAGCGTGGCCTGAACTCTCGCTGGCGTCACGAAGCTCGACTGTCGCGGTCCCCCTAGCAGGTGTACCTGCGACTGTTTTCGACATCGAGGCGCACGTTTCCCCAAAATCGCCAGCCGCTCCTGCGAATGGATTCACTTCTGGAAAGTCCCAAGTCATCGCGAGAGCCTGCCTGCTAAATACATTGACACTTTGGTCGCGACTATGGGACCAAATCGCAAGCGTACAAAGACTATTTGCAGAGCGACTTACCGCCAGGCCCAAATACGTCGCCACGGCATCGGCGTAGGCGGTGGCGCCGGTGCCGCCGTCGTTGAGGGGCAGGCCGGCAGCGGGGCGGCCGGCGGCCAGCGCATCCTGCCGGGCGCGCTCCCGCGCCTCGCCGACCAGGTCGCTGAAGGTGGTCAGGGCGACGAGCTGGCGCGGCGTGAAGAGGTCGGCGAAGGTGGTCATACCGTAGTTTGGCGTTTTGAAGTCTCTCGGATTGTGCGGCAGTTTGGCATCCGGTTTCCATGTCGGCCGCGCTTGAGCGGCGATTTCGGCCTGCTCCGCGGTCGGAGCCAGGTAGATTCTGCCCCGATGGCCTTCAGCGACGATCGCCATCAAACGTTCGCCCATGCGACCAGCTTGCCCTTCACTGCGAATGTGGGTGAAGGGCACCGCTATTTCACAGACAAGGCAACGCGCTCCCCGACGGTCAACGGCATCCGCGGGCGGCGTACCGTCGCCGTTCACGATCTCAAACTCTATGGTCTTGGTGTCGTGATCGATCACTGGCTTGACCCACGCCTTCTTGCCCGCCTTGGTTGACAGCCAAAACGAGCTAACCAGTGGCATTTCCGCCTGGCACGCGGGGTTGGGGCACGTCACCGTCCGCGCCCAGAGCCAGGCGATCACAGTGGCCTCGCCGCCGCCCCGCTCCGGGGGGAGCGTGGCCTTGGGGTAGAGGTGGCCGATTCGTTTGTGGGCTTCGTCCCGCATCCAGGCGCCGTAGTGGCGGACGTCGGCCGCCAGCCCGGTGGCGCCCGGCC
>JACCYK010000648.1 GCA_013696525.1 Chloroflexia bacterium | reverse complement strand
GCGTAGGCCGCCATCGCGGCGGCCGCGTTGCCGGCGGAGGGGATCGCCAGGGTGGTTGCTCCTAGCTCCTTCGCCCGTGAGACGGCGACGGCAAGACCACGCGCCTTGAAGCTGCCGGTCGGGTTCTGCCCCTCGTCCTTGATGAGCAGGCGGCTCAAGCCAAGCTCCCGGCCCAGCGCCGGCGCCGTCAGGAGTGGCGTGCCGCCTTCTCCCAGCGAGATGATCCGCCCCGGGTCGCGAACCGGCAGCAGCTCGCGATACCGCCACAGCGTCCACGGCCGCCGCCCCAAGCTAGCCCCGGTCAGGGTCGTCGCCGCTCGCTCCAGGTCATAGCGATCCAGGAGAACCTTGCCGCAACAGGGGCTCGTGGTTTGCAACTGATCGGCATCGTACCGCTGACCGCAATACGAGCATTCCAGGTCCAGCAAACAGCTTTCCACCCCGCTCCCGTCCTTCCCATGCCGGCGTCGGATCAAAAGAGCAGCAACATGCCGCCCGCGATCAGCGGCGCGCCGACCAGCGCAACCCGCAGGAGCGAGCGCGGCATCCGCTTCGTCAGGCGAGCACCGAGGAACGCGCCACTGGCGACGCCCAGCGTGGTCCCAATCAGATGCGGCAACGATACGTCGCCATGGCGGGCGAGCGCGACGGCGCCAGCGGCGCTGATAAAGATCAGGGCCATCATCGTGGTGCCGATGGTCTGCCGCAGGGGCAGCCGGAGCACGGCCAAGAATCCAAGTTGCAGATAGGGCGCCATGCCGACCCCAAGGAATGCCGCCGCCGCGCCGCCGGTCAACCCCAGGCCGCCGGCCAGCCCCCACCCCACGGGCGACCTCTTCGGCTCGCCCGCCCACTCTGGCTCGCTGACCAATCCAGCCCGGCCGATCCCGAATTGGGTCCTGGCCCAGACCAGCGCCGCCAGCATCAAGAGACCGACGCCGGCGAGCATTTGCAGCATCGGCTCGGGGATCGCCTGGCTGGTGTCGGCGCCAATAATCGCCCCAAACGCCCCGGTGAGCCCGGTCACCAGGCCGACCTTCGGCGCCACGTTCCCTTCGCGATAATGCGACACGGCGCCAGAAATGGTCACGAAGCACATCATCGCCAGCGCGGTGCCGATCGCTTGATGAACGGGAAGCCCGAACGTCGTGGTCAGCAAAGCAACAACGATGCCGGCCCCGCCGGCGCCGATGAAGCCAAGCAGCACACCCAGGGCAAAGGTGACGACGGCGAGGGTGACGACGATCCGAACCTCGTCCGGGCTCACCGCTCCTGGTAGCCCGAGTTGGGATCGACTAGGCGCGATCGCGCCTCGATCGGATCGCCCGCTTGTCGCGGCGGGTACTCGTACATGATGACCTGGCTGCCGATGCCCCGCGTGGTCCACCAGCGCCAGGCGAAGAAGAGCAGCACCAGCGGGATCAGAATCAGCAATGCCAGCCCGAACCGGACGACCCACGAAACGACGCCGCTGAAGATCCAGCCCAGCACAACGCCGATCAGCAGGCCCGGCAGAAAGCCGTAGCTGCCCCATTGAAATCGTTCTCGGAGCCCAGCGCCCCGTGATTGTGGATTCATGGTGGAGGTCCTTTCCAGAGCGCGGCTAGTTCGCGATCGAGTCGCCCGGTGTTGCTGGTCCGACACCGTGCGGTGCCCCCGGTCTGGCCCGTTTCCGGCGACCGCTGCCACCAGCATAGTGGATCGCGCTACCACCAACCATAGGGAACGTTGCGGCGCGGGTTGAGCGGCGGATAGCGCCCCATTGCCAGAAAGCGCCGCACCCGGTGCAGCGCCTGCTCAATCTCAGCCGGATCGAGATAGGGCGCCAGGGCTGTCTCCATCCGGCACGGGTTGCGCTCAATGGCGCGCAGGTCATCCATCAGCTCGTCCGACACCGGCTCGCCGACGAACTGCCAGAGCACGGTCCGCAGCTTGGGATACTCGTTGAAGGTCAGGCCATGGTCGATCCCCCATGCTTTTCCCGACCGATCCCGCAGCAAATGCCCGATCTTGCGGTCGGCGTTGTTGGTGAGATGGTCGAAGAGCACGAACCGCTCGATCTCGATGCTGGATCCAGCCCAGAACTGCTGGTCGCGCTCCGTTTGCGGCCGGGGCTTGACGTAGAGCTGGACGCTGCCGATGCCATGCGGCCCGGAGCGGACCACGGTCGGCGGCACGAAATCCCAGCCAAGCTCCCGGCTGAACAGATAGGCGGCACGCTCCCGCCGGTACAGGGTGCCGGGCGGGAAGTCATACAGCGGAGCCTCGCCGCCGCAGGGCTTGTAGATGGCGAGCTGACTCTGGCCGCCGGCCGACTCCAACGCCACCGCGAACGTGTAGTTCGAGCCCCAGGGCACAAGCTGGCTGGCGGTGAAATCGGCGGTCTCCAGCAATTCCAGGGTTTCCGCTTCGGAGCGAGCCACGGGGGTGGACACGACGTCGTCTTCGTTATCCCGAAGCTCGAGGTAAAGGTCTGCCATCGTTGGTCAATCCCGCGCCGGAGCCGGCGGCTGGCTCCAGCGCGACTGAACGGTCCGCCTGACGCCATATTCTATCCGACTAGCCGGTTCACCTTCCGCCCAGATGCGACGTGAAGCCAGCCGCCAGGCAACGAGACCCCTTTGTCCGCTGGCGGTTACATCTCCTGCCACATGACGCCGGTGCCGTACTCAAGCTGCTCCGCCAGTGCCGCTGGCTCGGTGACAGGCGGCATGCAGGCATGCCGTTCGCAGAGGTACGCCGCCGCCTTCCCGCCGCGTGGCACCCGATCGGCCACGAAGGGCAGGATTCGCGCCAGGCTGGAGTCGTTTGGATCGGCGTAGCCAATGAGCACGTTCGGCTCGTACCGCGTGTAGACCACATCGACCAACGCTTGCAAGGCGGGGTCGCCCAGCTCACCCGCCACCACCACTTCCTTTGGCACGGCTAGGTAGAAATCCAGCGCCGAGAGGAAGCGGCCGAAGGCAATCGCCTGCTCTCCCATGGCCTGCGCCAAACCGGCGAGCAACCGGACCGGCCGCCGCGTGTACTCCTCGTTCCCGGTCATCGCCGCCAGCTTGAACAGGACCTCGGCCGCGACCGAGTTGCCGGCCGGGGTGGCGCCGTCCTGCAGGTCGCGCGGCCGCGCCACCAGCCGTTCGTGGTGCCCGCTCGTGTCAAAGAAGCTCTGGCCGGCCTCATCCGCGAAATCGGCGACCATGACATCGGCCAGCGCGATCGCCGCCTCGATCCAGCGCCGGTTGAGCGTCGCCTGATACAGGGCTAGCAGACCGTCGATGAAGCAGGCGTAATCCTCGAGATAGGCGTCTAGGCGTGCTTGACCGTCCTTGAAGCTTCGGAGCAGGCGGCCATCCCGCATCAGATGCGTCAGGATGAAATTGGCGTTCCGCTCCCCGATCACGGCGAAATCGGGCCGGTCTAATACTCGCGAACCCTCGGCAAAGGCGCGCAGCATCATGCCGTTCCAGGCGGTGATGACCTTGTCGTCCCGTCCCGGCCGGACCTGTTGCTCGCGGGCCGCCAGCAGCTTCACGCGGGCCGCGTCGATCGTCGTCCCCAGCTCCTCCGAGGAGATGCCAAGCTGCTCGGCGACGGCCTGTCCCCGCGGGATCGAGAGCACCGTCGCACCCTCGAAATTGCCGCCCTCGGTGACATCGAAGTAGCGCGCGACGATCGCCGCCGGTTCGGGACCGAGCGCGGCCGCCAGCTCCTCCGGCGTCCAGACGTAGAACTTGCCCTCTTCGCCTTCGCTGTCCGCGTCCTGCGTCGCGTAGAAGCCGCCCTCGGGGCTGATCATCTCGCGGGCCACGTAGTCCAGCGTCTCGGTCGCGATTCGTCGATAGAGCGGTCCGCCGAAGGCGCGATAGCCATCAAGATAGATGCGGGCAAGTTGCGCGTTGTCGTAGAGCATCTTTTCGAAGTGGGGCACGAGCCAGATCGCATCGACCGTGTAGCGGTGAAAGCCGCCGCCGACCTGATCGTAAATGCCGCCCAGGGCCATCTTGTCGAGGGTTTCGCGGACGATCGTCGCCGCCTGCTTGTCCTTCGTCCGGTGCCAGTAGCGGAGGAGAAACTCGAGCGCCGCCGGCTGCGGGAACTTCGGGGCGCCGCCGAAACCGCCGTTCCGAGCGTCGAACGAGGCCGCCAGCGATGCCGCCGCCCGCTCGAAGGTCTCGGGCTCGAGGTCGCCTTGCTTCAGGCTGGCGGTGGTCGCCTGCTGGAGAAAATCGCGCAGCGACTCGGCATTCTTCTCGACCTCGTCGCGGCGATCGCGATAAGCGGCGGCCACCGCGTCGAGGACCGCCGGGAAACCGGCCATGCCGCCCCGGCCGGCCGGCGGGAAATAGGTGCCGCCATAGAACGGGATGCCGTCCGGGGTCAGAAAGACATTCAACGGCCAGCCGCCGTGCCCGGTCATTGCCTGAACGGCGGTCATGTACAACGAGTCGAGGTCCGGCCGTTCCTCGCGATCGACCTTGATGTTGACAAACCGCTCGTTCATTAGGGCGGCGATCTCGGGGTTCTCGAACGACTCGTGCTCCATGACATGACACCAATGGCAGGCCGAGTAGCCGATGCTCACCAGCAACGGCTTCCCCTCGGCCCGCGCTTTGGCGAGCGCCTCGTCACCCCACGGGTACCAATCGACCGGGTTGTCCTTATGTTGCAACAGATAGGGGCTCGTCTCGTCCGCCAGCCGGTTGGCCATCATGTGCTCTCTTTCTCCGCTCGCCTCCCGAACCAGTTCGGGCTCGTCTGATTACAATGTTGGCACAGATGCGGGCTGAAAGGAGCGCCGGTGGACAGCGAACAGGAACCCGGGCAGGAAGAGCGGGCGATAATGCCGGGCGCGGATCAACCCGCGCTTGCCGGGGCGCGCCTGGCCTTCATCGGCGCCGGGGTGATGGCGGAGGCCATGATCGCCGGCTTGCTCAAGCACGGTTTGGTGTCACCAGGGCAGGTCGTCGCCAGCCACCCGCGTGCCGACCAACGGCACCGGCTCCGGGAGCGGCTGGGGATCGAGACTGTGGAAGAAAACGTAGCCGCCGCCACCGGCGCCGACCTGGTGCTGCTTACGATCAAGCCGCAAGTGCAGGCGGGCGTGATGCGCCAGTTGCACGGCAAATTGGAGCCGCGTCAGGTGGCGGCCTCGGTCATCGCCGGGGCAAGCATCGGCACCCTCGGCCGCGGCCTCGGCCACCGCGCGATCGTCCGAATCATGCCGAACACGCCGGCTCAGATCGGCGATGGGATGAGCGTCTGGACCGCGACCCCCGAGGTCGACGAGGCGCAGCGGGAGCGGGTGAAGTTGATCCTCGGCGCCCTCGGCGAGGAGCTGTGGGTCGAGGACGAGAAGTACGTCGACATGGCGACCGCACTCTCCGGCACCGGCCCCACCTATGTCTTCCTGATGATGGAAGCGCTGATCGACGCCGGGGTTCACATGGGCTTCCCGCGCCGGATCGCGGAGCGGATCGTGCTGCAAACGGTGGCCGGCTCGGCCAATTTCGCCAAAGCCTCGGGCAAGCACATGGCCGAGCTGCGCAACATGGTCACCTCCCCCGGCGGCACCTCGGCCGACGCGATCTACCAGATGGAAAAGGGCGGCCTCCGCACCGTCTACTCCCGCGCCGTCTACGCCGCCTACCAACGGACCCAAGCCCTCGGCGCCGCCCAAGACGACGACTGACAAACGCTGGAGGTACGGCAGACGATTTTCTGGTTGGGTAAGTTGGCGACGATGGTCCGCCATAGTTGGCCGACGACCGAACCGGAAATTGGCGCATGGTGCCCGAGGTTCGGGCCGGAAAGGGAAACGCGATCATGGACGGGAGTCGATTCGATAGTCTTACCCGGCGATTTGGCGCGGGAACAAGTCGAAGATCGGCGATTCGGTTGGCGGGCGCCGGTCTCCTGGCAACCGTCGTTCCTACGATCGGTGTCGAATCAGGCGCTGAGGCCGCGCCCTTTGAAGCCCAAGCCTGCGAGCCCAATGGACGTCGTTGCGGCAAGGACCAGCAGCCGAGCTGCGACCGATGCTGTAGCAAGAACTCCGAGCGGGAACCGGGCAAGAAGCAGCGGCGTTGCGTCTGCCGGCCCGATTTTGAGCGTTGCCGGGGCTCTCACAAGTGCTGCTCAGGCGTCTGTGAACAGGCTAGCGAAGGGGGCAGGATCTGTTTTCCGAATGATAGCGGGGGCAATGGGTAGGGCAAAAATCCATCCGATGTCAAAATCGGGTGGCGAATGAAGCCTAGCGAGGGACCAAGCACCGCCGGTGTCACCGCGATCGCGGTGAC